>JAEWBL010000636.1 GCA_023391175.1 Pseudomonadota bacterium | reverse complement strand
GTCTTCATCGACGCGCCAGCGGCAATTGGCACGGCCGGGGCGCCCGGCGGTGTTGGGGATGGCGGCAACGCCTCCACCGGCGTACTGGTCTTGGCAGCGGCGCCGGGTTTGGCCAGCAGACCGGGAGCTAGAGTAGGTTTGCGAGCCTTCGTCATGGCATCCTCGTATGATTGCGCCCCATCATCATAGCATCATAAGTTCATGGTATCCTAGGATGAAACCCGCTTGCGCGTCTTGATTTTGCTGGCTTTCCGCACCCATTCCCAGATAGCGGCCACCTCCTCCGTCGCCTTCGAACGCCGCACCTCGAAACCGGTGCCGCCGGTTGCCGGGGCAACTTGGTAATCCTGACGCCATCGCATCGGCGGGCAGACGCGGCCGCGCTGGGCCAGCAACGCTACGGCATCGTCCAGCAAGCGGGAGCTCCTGCCCGTAGGTGCTTTTGTCACTACGAATGCGAACGGCTTGTTCGCGGCTTCAATCGTGTCGAGGACCGGCGGCAGAGCGTCGAGGTCGTCGGTCGTGGGCCCGGTCGGCACCAGCACCAGGTTGGCCAGCTTCATCACTTCACCAAAGTAGGAGTGGACGCTTGGCGGGGCATCCAAAAGGGCGAGGTCGAACAGCGGCCGGAGTTCGTCCAGCTTTGCTGCCAGATGCGCCGGGTCGGCTTCGGCCAAGGCGGGGTTGTGACCTTCCTCGGCGTCGGCGGTCCGGCGATTCCACCAGCTGGTCAACGTGCCTTGCGGATCTAGATCAACGAGGACGACACGCACGCCGTCTGCTGCGGCCGCCACGGCTACCTCGCGGGTCACGGTCGTACCCGCGACTCCTCCCTTCTGCTTGCCAATCATGATCGTGAACATGCCGCCTCCTGGATCTGCGCCTGTGAAATGACGCCAGGATGATAGCATCATAGAAAACCAGCACTATAGCGTCATAGGATCATATGTTCCTAGGATCGAAGGATGAGGAGCGCGCGGCGTCCGGCGTGCCTGGAAGCGTTCCCAGCAACCCTGACCGTGACTCAAGCGCTCGTCGACGACCTGCTCGCCCGCCGCAGGTACCTTGGGGACCTGCGCCGCCGGTCGAACGAGATCGACCGCGAGCTTGACCGTTGAACACCATGACAAAATCCGCCAGATAGCCGAGCGCCAAGGCGTGCTTTGGAGCACATCACCCGGCAACCACGGGCTCAACAACGACGTTGTGTGGGTGCCGGGCGAGCTATGGAACCGCGGCGCGCTCACGATTCGATGCAGGCACACGAAGGAGACCGGCACCTCATAGCACCGGCGTCAAGCGTGTCCGCCGGGTCGGTCCTGAGCGCGCCGATCAGCCAACGAGCGGCCTCAGCGCTTCCGAACCTGCCCCTCGCGGGAGATCGTGTAGCTGGCCCGGCCGCTCCCATCACGCCATTCGACGCACTGAATGACCAGGAGTCCGTCTACAACCCCACGGCTGAGCACCCGGGCGCAGGGAAAACCCGCAAGGTTGATCAGGAACGCCGACCCCTCGTCGGCCTCGTGCTGGGTCAGCGTTGCAGTTGGCGTTGAGGCACCCTGGGCAATTG
Organism: Pseudomonadota bacterium; assembly: GCA_023391175.1. GTDB lineage: Bacteria > Pseudomonadota > Alphaproteobacteria > Rhizobiales > Xanthobacteraceae > Xanthobacter. The sequence continues at coordinate 1,970 of JAEWBL010000636.1, read as the reverse complement.
CCTTTGCAGCCCTCTCATCCTCGGCCGCGATGGCCGCCTTCGCTCGGTCGCGCTCTCGGGGATAGACGGTGTTCTTCGGATCCAATTCGGCCAGACGCGCGTAGAGCACCACCTGCTCGCGAGGCTGCATCCCCTTGGCCTGAGGGAGTTTGGCTCGGAGCTCAGCGAGCTCGGTGGCCCGTTCCTCAGCGCCCACGATGGCCTCGAGGCGGGCGATTTCCTTGGAGTATTCCGCGTTCGATGGATCCAGCCCGGCGAGCTTCCACCACAAGGGAAGCTGCGCCTTGGCTGGATGTTTAGCGGCTTGGCGGACCTCGTCCTCGAGCCTGCGGATCTCGGCCAGCCGCTGAGCCTCCTTGGCTTCACGCTTCGCGCGCTCTTCAGCCGCCCGGCGGTCTACCTCAGCCTGATGGGCGGTCGGATCGACGTCCGCGAGGGCCGCCATGTACGCGCCGTCGTCCCCCTTGGCCTTCGCCTCGGCCAGGTATGCCTGCGAGTCGAGCGCCTTCAGTTCGGACATCAGGAATGCCTGATCCCTCTTCACCCTGATCTCGGCGATGTATGCCTGCGGATTCTCCGCCCGGAGTGCGGCCAGGCGCGCGTCGTCGGCCCGGTTGATGTTCTGACCGGAGGCCATGAGCATAATTAGGGCCACGAACGCCAGGACACCGGCTGAGATTCGGTTTGGGATCCAGAGCCTCGGTTGAGGCTTGAAAATGCAGAACAGGGTCGTAATCGCGGCTCCCCCCGCCACCCACGCGGAAGCCTGCGGACTGGTCAGCTGAGCGATGACGAACGCGATGCACAGACCAATGAAGAGAACGACCGTCTTCCCCAGCGCCGTCAAGACGTTCACGATGAAGTTTTTGATCGCACTCATGCCGCCCGCCCAACTGTCTGCTCAACCTTTGAGCGGCGGATTTTGCACGAGGGAATGCCCTATTTTCAACAATCTTCGGGTGATTCAACCTGTAGGGAAGAACGCCTATTACGAAAACCCGGGCCCACCCATACCCGCAAAGCGAAACACGGGCGCTCTTCCTGGACTCAAGAGCGCCCTCCGGGGAGCCTTAGGGTCGGTATTCTCGCACGCCCGTCCTCGATTCCGGTGATGCCCCCTTCGGCTTCCAGGGCGCGGTACAACGTGGTCCTGCCGACCCCGAGGCGCTTCGCCACCTGCGCGACCGGCCGCCCGGCGGCGATCAATGCCTTGGCGTCCTCCATCTGCTTCACGTCCAGCTTCGCCTTGCGCCCGACTCGGCGCCCGTGGACACGCTCAGCGTACTCGCGGCCCGCCGCCAACCGCTCGACCACGATGTCCCGCTCCAGCTGCGCGAACACCGCCAGCAGGCCTCGGGTTGCGCGGGCGATCGCGTCATCCTGGCCAGGTGCGAAGGTCAGCCCTTGCTTGAGGGCGCGCACGGTGATGCCCCGATCCAACGCGCCGTCGATCAGGCCGACGATGCGCCCCAACGACCGGCCAAGACGGTCAAGGGCGACCACGGTGAGGGTGTCGGTTGGGCGCAGCGCCTCGACCAGGCGGACGAGCTCGGGAAGCTCCTTCCCCGCGGCGCCGGAGCGCTGTTCGGTGATGATCTGCATGCACCCAGCAGCGCGCAGCTGCTCGACCTGGAGATCAAGGCTTTGCGATGGCCCGGACACGCGGGCGTAGCCGACGGCTATCGGCGAGCGGGTGGCATCGAGCCAGTCGGTGAGTTCGAGCGTCTGGGTGTCCGCCGGGTCGCGCGGGCCGGGCTCCCGCCTCACCTTGCCAGCCATGGGATTCTCCTGGGGAATTCCGGTACAAGAAAACGGTACGTTCCGGAATGGCTGTGGTCAAGATTCCCGAACATGTCCCGAAATCTGAAGATTTCTGAACACTCACACGCACCCGTGCCCGCGTGTGAGTGTTCAGAAATCATACCGGCGCCCCCAGGCACCCCGGGCAGCGAGCGCCAAAAGCATAGATC
>JAEWBL010000628.1 GCA_023391175.1 Pseudomonadota bacterium | reverse complement strand
CCGGCCATGTTGCGGCCGTGGGTGGACGTGCGGGAGCGGTATTGGGGCATATCCTCGCGGGCCTCGTTCTTGCGTCGCGCCGTGCGCATTCGGGCGCGTCTTGTGGTCGTGTCTGTGGTCTTCTCGGGCTCTGCGGCGACGGGCGGCGGGCCGCCTGCATCCGGAGCTTTCGCGCCGTCTTAGTGCGCCGGAGCCTCCGGGGAAAGCCCTTTCCCCAGAGACACTAGCATGGAGAGGGGCCCGCGGCGGACACGAAGGCGGGAGGGCAAGCCGTCCGGCTCAAGCTGTCGCGTTTGCCACCGCGGTGAAGTCGGCTATGTCCCCCCTCGGGTAGTGATGAGGACGGGACGAGGACCGAAGATGGACGGGGACACCTTCCGCCACTGGGCGCACGAGGCGGCGACCTTCGCGGCGGACTATCGCGAGACGCTGCGGGATCAGCCCGTCCGCGCCCGCACGAAGCCCGGTGAGATCGCCGCGCAGCTTCCCGATAGCCCGCCGGAAGACGCGGAGCCCATGGATGCGCTGTTCGAGGATTTCCGCCGCATCATCGTGCCGGGCATGAGCCATTGGCAGCACCCGCGCTTCTTCGCCTACTTCCCTGCGAATGCCAGCCCCGCCAGCGTGATCGCGGAGATGCTCTCCTCCGCCATGGGCGCGCAGTGCCTGCTCTGGCAGACCTCCCCCGCCGCCACCGAGCTGGAAGGCGTGGCGCTGGACTGGCTGCGCCAGGCGGTGGGCCTGCCGGCGGATTTCACCGGCGTGATCCAGGATTCCGCCTCCTCCGCCACCCTCTGCGCCTTCCTCACCATGCGGGAGCGGGCGCTGGGCTTCACCGGCAACGCCACCGGCCTGTCGGGGCGGGAGCGGCTGCGGGTCTATGCCTCAGCGGAAGTCCATACCTCCATCGACCGGGCGGCGTGGGTGTCGGGCATCGGCCATGACAACCTCATCCGGATACCAACGACCGGGCCGCTGCGGGGGATGGACCCGGCCGCTCTGGAGGCCGCCATCGCCGCCGACCGCGCCGCCGGGCACCGGCCGGCCGGACTCGTGCTGTGCATCGGTGGAACCGGCACCGGCGCCATGGATTCGGCACCTGAACTCACCGGAATCGCGCACCGGCATGGCCTGTTCGTTCATGTCGATGCCGCCTGGGCCGGCACAGCGATGATCTGCCCGGAGTTCCGGGATCTGTGGGCGGGGGTGGAGGCGGCGGACAGCATCGTGCTCAATCCGCACAAATGGCTGGGCGTGCAGTTCGATTGCTCCGCCCATTACCTCCGGAGCGTGGACGACCACCTGCGCACCCTGTCCATCCAGCCGGAGTATCTGAAGACCCACGGCCACGACGACATCACCAATTACAGCGAATGGACGGTCCAGCTCGGCCGCCGCTTCCGCGCGCTGAAGCTCTGGTTTGTCCTGCGGGCGCATGGACTTAACGGTCTTCGGGAGATGATGCGCAACCATGTGCGCTGGTCGCAGGGGCTGGCCGTGCGGCTGGCGCAGGAGCCCGGCTTCTCGCTCGCGAGCACGCCGGTGCTCTCCCTCTTCACCTTCCGCCACGACCCCGGCGACGGGCGCGACCTCGACGCCCACATGCTGGCGATCCTGACCGCCATCAACGACGGCGGCGCCCTCTATCTCACCCCCACCCGGATCGATGGGCATCTCGCTATCCGCTTCCAGGCGGGGGCGATGGAGACCACGGAAGGCGACGTGGCCGCCGCCTTCCAGATTATTTGCGAGACAGCCAAGTCATTGTCCTGACTGCGTTTCGGCTTCCGCTGCCTCGGGCGCCTGCCAGGCGCGGGTCGGCGCCCGGTTGCGTCCAGTCGCAGCGGCGGAGAGGCCGTAATGGGCGGCGAGGCGGTCGAGGGCGAGGCAGAGCACCACCTTGGCGGTGCGCGCCGGCCATCCCCGCTCCCGCTCCACCGTCTCCAACCCCTTGAGAAAGCAGCAGACGTCCAGCAGAACGCCGGACAATTCCGGCCCCACCGCCGTGAGCGCGCGGGTGACCCGGAGCTTGGCCGCCAGCACCATGTCAGTGAAAGCTTCCGGCGTGCCGGCCCCCGACACCTCGCTCCAGCGGCTGGTGACGCGGGGCGTCAGATTGGCCCGGGTGAAATCGGCCCTCAGCCGTTCCCCCGCCTGCAACTGGGCCGCATCCACCATGGCGCGGCCGTCCTTGCCCTGCCGCCGCGCCAGCCATGCGAGCGGGCTCTCCGCCGGGTTGAAGCCGGGCGTGTCCGCCGCAGGCTTTGCCGCCGCCCGGCGTCGTCCTCGGCTAGAAGGCATTGATTTTACAGGCGATTGATGTGCCGGTCCGGTCGTGGCCATGTCACGCCTCCGCCGCCCAGCGCAGACAGGATTCCAGCCGGCCAACCTTCTGGTCGAAGGCCACGGCATCCCGCAATTCCTCGATGCGCCGGCAGGCATGGGCGACCGTCGAGCGATCCCGGCCGAAGGCGGCCGCCACCGCCGCCTGCGGCAGCCCCAGCCCCACGTGGGCGAGGTACATGGCGAGCTGCCGCGCGAGGGCGACAGGTGCGGTCGAGCGTTTGTGCGCCAGCAAGGCTTCCACGGTCATTCCGGCATCGGCCGCAGCCATTGCGACGGCCAGATGGCAGCAGGGTTTCAGCCCGGGCCGGGGATACCCGCGCGAGGCGTGGACAGAGGCGGAAGGGCGGGAGGCCGAGGGGGCGGCGGCGGGCAAGGGGCTCATGGGAAACGCTCACTGTAGGTAAAAATTCCTACATCAATCATCCGCTCTTGCAAGAGGAGGCGGATAGAGCGTGCAACCACCGTTTGTATCTCACCGACAGAAAATTCAATAGAAACAGCAATATATGCCACTTGTCGCGCGGCATGCACAAGCTCGCGAAATAGGAATTTATCCTCCTGTCCCCCGCGCCGCTCCAGCATCGGCCGGGATCTGGAGGAACCGGCATGGGTGGTTCAAATGGGAAGGACAGGCGGGCGCACGCCTTCGCGGCGGAGGCGGCCGATGCGCAGGTGGGGCGGTTGATGCGAGGGCTCGAGGTGTTCTGCGAGGGGCCGGCGGGCATCGCCCGCGCCCTGCGTCATGCCCGAAAGGCGGCGCGGGCCGGAGGCACCGGCTATGACCCGGCGCGCCATGCCGCGCTGCTGCGGCTCCAGCGGCTTGGGCAGAAAGCAGTTTTCGCCCGCGCCCTGGCCGGTGCCGGGGCGCGGGCAGAGGCTCAGAGGCCTTCGAACAGCGCGGTGGAGAGGTAGCGCTCGGCGAACGAGGGGACGATGGCGACGATGGTCTTGCCGGCCATGTCGTCCCGCGCCGCCAGTTCCAGCGCGGCCGCCACGGCGGCGCCGGAGGAGATGCCGCCGGGAATGCCTTCGTAGCGAGCGAGGGCGCGGGCGGTGTCGAAGGCGGTCTGGTTGCCTACCGTCACCACCTCGTCGATGATCGAGCGGTCGAGCACCTCCGGCACGAAGCCGGCGCCGATGCCCTGGATCTTGTGGGGGCCGGGAGGGCCGCCGGAGAGCACCGGGGAATCCTCCGGCTCCACCGCGATCATCTTGAGCGAGGCCTTGCGGGGCTTCAGCACCTGGCCGATGCCGGTGATGGTGCCGCCGGTGCCGACGCCGGCCACCACGGCGTCCACCTTGCCGTTGGTGTCGTTCCAAATCTCCTCGGCCGTGGTGCGGCGGTGCACCTCGGGGTTCGCCTTGTTCTTGAACTGCTGGGGCATCACCGCCTTCGGCGTCTCGGCGATGATCTGCTCGGCGCGCGCCACGGCGCCCTTCATGCCGAGGTTGGCGGGGGTCAGAACCAGCTCGGCGCCGAGCAGGGTGAGCATCTTGCGGCGCTCGATGGACATGCTCTCGGGCATGACCAGGATGAGCCGGTAGCCCCGGGCGGCCGCGACGAAGGCGAGGGCGATGCCGGTGTTGCCCGAGGTCGGCTCCACGAGAACCGTGTCGGCATCGAGTACGCCGGCCTGTTCCATCGCGTCGATCATGGCGACGCCGATGCGGTCCTTCACGCTGTTGATGGGGTTGAAGAATTCGAGCTTGGCGAGGATGTCCGCCTTGGCTCCGCGCAGTTCGGGCAGCCGCTTGAGCCGCACCAGCGGCGTGTTGCCGATGGTCTCGGTGATGGAATCATAGACCCGACCCCGGCCCACGAGGGGGGCGGAGGACACGATCTTGGCGGCAGGTTGTGCCATGGGCGATCTCCTTCTTGTCTCGTCTCGTGCGCTGCGGGCGGGCCGTGGGGTCCGGGTGCGCCGGCGCAGCTTCGGGGCAGCTTGGTCGGGGATGATCCTCGAAGGCGGGGAGCGCTCTTCCCCGAAGGGGAACTCTCGCGCGCTGGAATAGACCTCTTTTCTGCCTCCGGGTCGATCCCGGATCGGCGGTCCGGCCGGAGGCCGGTCTCAGATGGCGAAGTCGATCCTCTCGTGCTCGGAGCCGTGGCCCTTGTCGTCGGCGGCGCGGCAGAGGTCTTCCAGCGTCACGCCATCAAGGGCGGTGTCGAACGTGTCCTCGGCCGCGGCCACGGCCGGCTGCACCACTTCCGTCACCAGCGGCGGCAGGATGATCTCCTTCTCCTCCTCGGCGCCCTCGACCACCCGCACGATCTCGGCCACGGACACCCGGCGGCGTTCCCGCGCCAGCTCGTAGCCGCCGCGCGGGCCGCGCACGCCCTTCAGGACGCCGGCATGGACGAGGGCCTGCAGCACCGGCTCCAGCCGGCGGGGGGGAAGTCCGTGGCGGGCGGCCAGGGCCTTGGCGGCAACCGGCGCGCCGCGGGCGTGGACGGCCACATCCACCACGGCGGCGATGGCGAGGAGGCTCTTGTCGGAAAGGCGCGGCATCGGAGGAACGGCTTCCTTTAAGGACGGGCTTCTCGAAAGGCGAGGTTGCTCCCTGCCGTCCACCGACGGCTAAATCACGTGGAACCGAGGCCTGTTGATCCAAAACCACCGGAACCGCGTGCAGTTTGGCTCAATTCTCCGATTTCTTCCAGCATTATTTGAACCACGGGCGCCACCACGATCTGCGCGATCCGCATGCCCCGGCTGATTTCCACGCTGTCACGCCCATGGTTGACGAGCAGGACGGCGATCTCACCCCGGTAATCGCAATCCACGGTGCCCGGGGCATTCAACACCGTGACCCCGTGGTTCTTGGCGAGGCCCGAACGCGGCCGCACCTGCGCCTCGTAGCCGTCCGGCAGGGCGATGGCGAAGCCGGTGGGGATGGCGGCGCGGTCGCCCGGCGCCAGCAGAAGCGGCGTGTCGGCCGGCAGTGCGCAGGCGAGGTCCATGCC
>JAEWBL010000533.1 GCA_023391175.1 Pseudomonadota bacterium | reverse complement strand
ATGCTTGCGCACCCTGACGCTCTCGCCACGCCGACGTGCTACCTCTTCGGCCGTCCAATGCTTCCAGAGACGGCTCTTCACCGTGTTGAACGAGACCGACTTCAGCCCAGCGCCTTCCAGGCGCCCGTTGATCACGATGGTGGCCTCGTTCAGGGAGCACCCTTCAGGGGTCAGATACTTGTCGTCGAGGATGGTCCGGACGATGGTCTCGGCTTCCGACGGCAGCCTGAGACCGCGTCCCGAATCGTCGCGCAGAAGGTCGTGGACCAAGCGGCGCCGGCCGTATTTGCGCAGATGGCTGCGGATCGTCTGAGGCGTCCGTTTGAGGCGCGCGGCGAGATCATTGACGGCGGCAGCACGTGCCTCGCTCTTCGGAGAGGTGCGGTCCAGGATGCGGTCGAGCTGTGTGGCCAAGTGCTCGGCCTCGGACCAGCGCGGGTCATCGGGTGGATCGTCGGATCGCCGTCCCATGCCCCAGTGGCCCTCCCGCGAAAGCGTTCGGCAGCAAACTTTGCATTGAAGCTGCTGATCCGTCGATACGACCTTGGTCAGGCGGTCAAGATTTTTAGGAGAAAGTGACTGGCTGGTAGCCCTTGGCGCCATCCGCGAGATGACCGGCCGAACCACCGCCCGCCTTTATGGGCTCTAAGCGAGGGACCATGGCGCAACCCCCTGCAAAAGCCGTCGATGACCTGCCGTTCGACCGGACCTTGGCCGACCTGCCGCCTGAGCTGCGGTGGCGGGATTGGATGAGCCGGGTCGAGGCGGTCATCTTCGCCTCGCCAACCCCGGTGCCGCGGGCGGTGCTGGCAAGGGTGGTCGGCGACGACCGCCCGCTCGACGCGGTGATCGCCGACATCCGGAACGAACTGCGCCCCCGGCCCTACGACCTGGTGGCGGTCGCCGGCGGTTGGCATCACCGCACCCGCCCCCATCTCGCTCCGGTGCTGCGGGCGGTGCGTCCCACTGGTTCCGGCCTCCCCGCCCTCGGTCCCACCGACCAACTGCTGCTTGCCACCATCGCCTACCACCAGCCGGTGACCCGGCGTGATCTGGAGCGCCTGCTCGGCCGCACGGTGGATGCCGACGCCGTTGGCCGCCTGCGCGCGGCGGGGCTGGTGGGGCCGGGGCCGCGCAGTCCGCGTCCGGGCACCCCGCTGACCTTCGTGACCACCGACGCTTTCCTCGACCAGTTCGGTTTGGAGAGCTTGGCCGACCTGCCCGATCTGGACGATCTGCAGGCGATGGGGCTGGCCGACACCGGTGTGCTCGACGGCACCCCTGCCGGGGCGCCGGACCCATCAGAGCCTGCGGGGCGAGCGTCACTCCCTCTGGCCCACCGACACTCCTAATGCAGTGACACCGATTCCGGAAGCGGCAGCATATCCTTCGGCGGTTCGGCCAGCGGCGGGCGAACCGCTCACGGAAATCTCCGCCGTTCCGACCGTCGAACGGGCTAGACCTGGGTTTGCCGAGTGTTGACTCTGGGCCATGAAAACAATCGGCTGCAAGAAATTATTGAGCCGCAAGAATTTTGTCCGAGTCGTTGATTCGTCAGCGTGATGCACGTCAAACCAAGAGAAAATTTTCAGGAGAAAGCGACAGCTGCGCGGCAGCGCCCGGGTGCTCGACCGCTTCGCCCTGCTCGGCCACCGTGCCGCCGCCCTCCAGGCCGTGCGGCCGCGGCTGCGCGCCCGTGCCGCCGGGCAGGTCATCGATCGTCTGCTTGCCCGTGACGCACTGTCGGTGGCCGGGGTGCGCGACCTCATTGCCGAACGGGCCGCCCGCAGGCTGTTCGATCGGCTGGTCGCCCTTGGCGCCGTCCGCGAGCTGACCGGCCGACCAACCGCCCGCCTCTACGGGCTCTAAGCGAGGGACCATGGCACAGCCCCCTGCAAAGGCCGGTGATGACCTGCCGTTCGACCGTACCTTGGCCGACCTGCCGCCGGAGCTGCGGTGGCGTGAGTGGATGAGCCGGGTCGAAGCGGTGATCTTCGCCTCGCCAACCCCGGGGCCGCGAGCGGTGCTGGCGCGGGTGGTCGGCGACGACTGCCCGCTCGACGCGGTGATCGCCGACATCCGCGCGGAGCTGCGCCCCCGACCCTACGACTTGGTGGCGGTCGCCGGCGGCTGGCATCACCGCACCCGCCCTCCTCTCGCCCCGGTGCTGCGGGCGGTGCGCCCCGCCGGCGTCGGCTTCCCCGCTCTCGGCCCCACCGACCAGCTGCTGCTCGCCACCATTGCCTACCACCAGCCGGTGACCCGGCGTGATCTGGAGCGCCTGCTCGGCCGCACGGTGGATGCCGACGCCGTTGGCCGCCTGCGCGCGGCGGGGCTGGTCGGCCCAGGACCACGCAGTCCGCGTCCGGGCGCCCCGCTGACCTTTGTGACCACCGACGCCTTCCTCGACCAGTTCGGTTTGGAGAGCTTGGCCGATCTGCCCGACTTGGACGATCTACGGGCGATGGGCCTGGCCGACACCGGTGTGCTCGACGGCACCCCTGCCGGCGCACCGGCTTCACCGGAGCCGGTGGGGCGAACGTCGCTCCCATCGGCCCGGCGGCTAACCCAACCAAGCTCACCGACCGTCGACCTCGCTGGCCCTCTGGCCGAGGTGGCCGCCGCGTCGGCCCAGGTGACGGCACGGCTCCAAGCCTTGACGTCTGATGATGGTGATGCGGTCTGCACTGATGAGACTGGCGAGTGACACGCAATTTTAAGAGTCGGTGGCTGCCGTACGAGGCCCGGCCTTTGTCACAATTCGTGTAGGGGCAGGAAAACTAATCACAGGTTGTTTCTTATCACTAGCAAGTGCTTAAGCTAGAAAGGAGGGTGCTGCCTAACCAGAAGGGGCGGTTTTGCCTCTTTCGTGTGGAGTGATGCGATGGCTGAGGAGACGGGTTCGGGACAAAGGCCGGCGGTGGATGATCGGCAGATCCTTGATGACCTGACGCTTCTTCAGCAGGTAGACTCCCAACGTTTAGGGGGAGTGATCCACGAGGCTAACGAAATTGTGTTGCAACGGCCCGATGATACGCTGGGCTATGTGCAAACCGATTACCGTGGCGCCGATGATTTAATAACTGCTGGTGCCTTGCAAACTGAAACTGTTTACAGCGATAGCTTCGCTGTAGCAGCTAACACAGCTTCAGTATTCCCCTCCATTTCTGAGTCGGATTCGACGACTGAGCCCCCCTTTAGGGCTAAACGCACTTCATTGATAGAGCCTGCATCGACGGAGCCGCCCTCGACAGAGCCTGCATCGACGGAGCCGCCTTCGACGGAGCCGCCCTCGACAGAGC
>JAEWBL010000487.1 GCA_023391175.1 Pseudomonadota bacterium | reverse complement strand
GTGCAAGGCCGGGCGTGCCTGTTATGGATGATCGTCACGGGCGCGCCTCACGGGGCGTGCCCGGCGCGCTATTCTATGCGGGCGGCGCCGCCGGGTTTTCGGCCACTGAACCCCGGCGGACACGATCCGGCAGACGAGACAAGGCAGAAGGTCCAATGGAGAAGTTCACGGTCCTGGAGGGCGTCGCGGCGCCGATGAAGCTGGTCAATGTCGATACCGACATGATCATCCCCAAGCAGTATCTGAAGACGATCCAGCGCACCGGCCTCGGCAAGGGGCTGTTCTCCGAGATGCGCTATCTCGACGATGGCGCCGAGAACCCCGCCTTCGTGCTGAACCAGCCCGCCTACCGTTCCTCGAAGATCCTCGTCGCCGGCGACAATTTCGGCTGCGGCTCCTCCCGCGAGCACGCGCCGTGGGCGCTCCTCGACTTCGGCATCCGCTGCGTGATCTCCACGTCGTTCGCCGACATCTTCTACAACAACTGCTTCAAGAACGGCATCCTGCCCATCGTCGTCTCCAAGGATGATCTGGACAAGCTGTTCGACGACGCCGAGCGCGGCGCCAACGCCACCCTCACCATCGACCTGCCGGCGCAGGAAATCCGCGGGCCGGACGGCGGCGTGGTCAAGTTCGAGATAGACCCCTTCCGCAAGCGCTGCCTGGTCGAGGGTCTGGACGATATCGGCCTCACCCTCCAGAAGGCGCCGGCCATCGACCAGTATGAGACCGCCAAGGGCGCCGAGCAGCCTTGGCTGTGACGCCGTGAGCCGGCCGCCCCGCTGACAGGATGGTCGGGTGATGGAGCCATCCCCGACCCCCTCCCCCCGGCGCGCGGACGTGCGGCCCGCACCCTGCGCCATCGTCATCGGCGCGTCGGCGGGCGGACCTGCGACGCTCGGCCGCCTCCTTGCCGCGCTCGGCCCCAGGCCGGATGTCGGCATCGCCGTGGTCAATCATGTGGGCGCGGACGGGCCGGACCTGCTCCCCGACATCCTCACCCGCCTCTCGGGCCGGCGCGTCGTCCTGGCGCAGGAGCGCTGCCCCCTCGCCGGTGGCCTTGTCCATGTCGCCCCTAGCGGTTACCACTTGGAGGTGGGGCGGGACCGCTGTTTTTCACTCTCGGTGGAGGCGCGGGTGTGCTATTCGCGTCCTTCAATCGACGTTCTGTTCGCCAGCGCCGCCGAGGCCTACGGCGACGCTCTGGCTGGCGTGGTCCTCACCGGTGCCAGCAGCGACGGGGCGGAAGGACTGAAGCGCATTCGCGAACTGGGAGGCCGTGCCTTCGTGCAGGAGCCGTCGGAAGCCGAGGTCGATACCATGCCGTTGGCCGCCCTGCAGCGCGCCGGCGCGGATCTCTGCGCCCCGTTGTCCGCGCTCGCCGAGGCGCTCGACGCCTTCGGCCGGACCGCCGGCATGCCCGGGCCAGCGAGGATGACCCCGTCAGCGAGGATGGCCGAATGAGCGTGGCCGACCTGCCTAAGATTCTCGTCGTCGACGACGTGCGCGCGAACCTCGTGGGCATGCGCCGCCTGCTGGCGCCGGTGAAGGCCGAGATCTACGAGGCCCATTCGGGCAACGAGGCGCTGGCGCTCTGCCTCGACCACCGGTTCGCGCTGATCCTGCTCGACGTGCAGATGCCGGACATGGACGGGTTCGAGGTCGCCTCCCTGCTCAACAACGATCCGGCCACCTGCGACATCCCCATCGTCTTCGTGTCCGCCGCCTATCACGACGACATCAACAGGCTGAAGGGCTACACCTTCGGCGCGGTGGACTACATCGCCAAGCCCATCAACGACGCCGTGCTCCTCTCCAAGGTCACGGTCTTCCTCGACCTGCACATCTCCAAGCTGCGCCTCAAGGGGGCGCTGGAGGAGCTGGAGAAGCGCAACCGGCAGCTGGAGATCGAGATCGAGGAGCGCCGCCGGGTCGAGAAGCAGATCCGCCACATGGCGACCCACGATGCCCTCACGGGCCTTGGCAACCGCATCCTGTTCGTGGAGCACCTGACCCGCGCGCGCGCTCAGGCGCAGCGCCACGGGCGGGAGTTCGCGCTGCTCTACATCGACATCGACGGCTTCAAGCAGGTCAACGACCGGCACGGCCACGGGGTGGGCGACAAGCTGCTCTGCGCCATCGCCAACCGCCTTCGCGGCAACCTGCGGCAGGAGGATTTCGCCGTCCGCCTGTCCGGCGACGAATTCGCCGTCATCATGGTGGACCTCACCGATGGCGATGCCGCCCACGCCCAGGGCCAGCGCCTGTGCGAGGTGCTGCGCGAGCCCTATGTCGTCTCCTACAACGACCAGGCCTATACGGTCAGCGTGGGCGCCAGCATCGGCATCGCGCTCTATCCGCGCCACGCCACGGACGAAACCGAGCTGATCCGCCTCGCCGATACGGCCATGTACGAGGTGAAGCAGCAGGGCAAGGACGGCGTGCGCATCGCCATCGCCCGGCCGGCGGTGCAGTCCGCCTGAGGCGATCCTCGAAGGCCCGCCGCCCGCCTTCGCAGCCCGACGCGACCATGATATCCGGGAGAGCGCGGGCGGTTCGCTCGCGCGCCGCCGTTCGGGAGCTTCATGCCGAAGTCCGCCAGCCGATCCGTCGTCGTGGACCTGATCGCCGTGCTCGCCGCGGTGACGGGCGGAGAGCCGCGGGTGATGACGGTGGAGCACGGCTCCGCCCTTCCCTCTGGCCCGTTCGAGCTGGCCCACCGCTCGCTCCAGCAGGGGTTGCGCGACTGGGTGGAGCAGCGCACCCACCATCCCCTCGGCTATCTGGAGCAGCTCTACACCTTTGCCGACAAGGACCGCGCCGGAGCGGAGAGCGCCGCGCGCACCATCTCCATCTCCTATCTCGGCCTTGCCCGCGAGCAGGCAGCCACCGCGGGCGCCGCCGAGTGGCACGGCTGGTATGAATATTTCCCGTGGGAGGACCACCGCGATGGCCCACCCCCCGTCATCGCCGGAACGCTCGCGCCGGCCCTCACAACCTGGGCCGAGGCCGCCCCCTCGGCGGCCGAGCGCAGCCACCGCAAGCAGCGCGCCGCCCTCAGCTTCGGGCTCGACGGCGCGGCCTGGAACGAGGAGCTGACCCTCCAGCGCTACGAGTTGCTGTTCGAGGCGGGAATCGTCGCCGAGCGGCTGCGCCGCGAGGGGCGGGAGGAGGCCGCGGGCGCCGGGCGCGCGATGATCGCCGACCACCGCCGCATCCTCGCCACCGCCATTGCGCGGCTGAGGGCGAAGATCAAATACCGCCCCGTGGTGTTCGAGCTGATGCCGCCCACCTTCACTTTGCTCCAGCTGCAGCGCTGCGTGGAAGCGATCGCCGGGCGGACGCTGCACAAGCAGAATTTTCGCCGGCTGATGGAGCAGCAGGAACTGGTGGAGGAAGCCGGCGGCGCCACCACCGAAACCCTTGGCCGGCCTGCAAAACTCTTCCGCTTCCGCCATGCGGTGGTGGAGGAGCGGGCCTTCGCCGGAACGAAATTGCCCCTCGCACGCTCTTGACAAGACTTATGCTCAGGATAAGCATATGCCCACCATATGCTCAAACTGAGTATAGACAATGGTCGTATCCGCCCTTTCCGCCGCCCCCGTTTCGCCCACGCCGGACGCCCTTGCGGCGGCCTTCGCCCGCACCGCGCCGCTCTATGAGAAGGTCCGCCGGGTGGTGCCGCCCGCCGACTGGGCCTTCCTCGCCGAGGACGCGGAGGCCATCCTCCGGCTGAAGCGCGAGCGCAACGCCGTCATCCTCGCCCACAACTACCAGACGCCGGAGATATTCCATTGCGTCGCCGACATCGTGGGCGACAGCCTGGCCTTGGCCCGCGAGGCCATGCGGGTGGATGCGGACGTGATCGTGCTCGCCGGCGTCTACTTCATGGCCGAGACGGCAAAGCTGCTGAACCCGGGCAAGACCGTGCTGATCCCGGATCAGGAGGCCGGCTGTTCGCTGGCCGATTCCATCACCGCCGCCGACGTGCGCCTCATGCGCGCCGCCCATCCCGGCGTGCCGGTGATCGCCTATGTGAACACGTCCGCCGCCGTGAAGGCCGAGGTGGACGTGTGCTGCACCTCGGGCAATGCGGCGCGGGTGGTGAAATCCTTCGGCGTGCCCAAGGTCATCATGCTGCCGGACCAGTATCTGGCGAAGAATGTCGCCGCCGAGACCGGCATCGACATCATCTCCTGGGCCGGCCAGTGCGAGGTCCACGAGCTGTTCACCGCCGCCGACGTGCGCGAATTGCGCGCGGCCAATCCCGGCGTCACCGTGCTCGTCCACCCCGAATGCCCGCCGGAAGTGGTGGCGGAAGCCGATTTCGCCGGCTCCACCGCCGCCATGAGCGACTATGTGAGCGAGAAGCGCCCGCCCCGCGTGGTGCTGCTCACCGAATGCTCCATGGCCGACAACGTTGCGGTCCATTATCCCGAGATCGACTTCGTGCGCCCCTGCAATCTCTGCCCGCACATGAAGAAGATCACGCTCCGCAACATCCGCGCCGCGCTGGAGAACAACCTCCACGAAGTCACCATCGACCCCGAGGTCGCCGAGCGCGCCCGCGCCTCGGTCGAGCGGATGCTGGCGCTATGACCGGGGACAGGCTGGACGGCCGCCCCGTCATCGTCGGCGCCGGCATTGCGGGGCTTGCGGCCGCCCTCTTCCTCGCCCCCGAGCCGGTTGTGCTCGTCACCAGCGCGC
>JAEWBL010000556.1 GCA_023391175.1 Pseudomonadota bacterium | reverse complement strand
TCCCCCGGACAAGCCGGGGGATGACGTACCTTAAGAAGGTCTCACGCCTCGAAATTGAAGGCGATGCCGATCCGGTTCCAGGCGTTGATGGTGGCGACCGCGACGGTGAGGAACAGGGCCTCGTCCGCCGAGAATTCCTCCAGCACCGCCTCCCAGGCGTCCTGCGAGGCCGCGCCGGTGCCGAGCAGCGTCAGTTCCTCGGTCCAGGCCAGCGCCGCCTTTTCCCGCTCGGAGAAGGCGGAGGCCTCCTCCCACGCTGCGAGCAGGTCCAGCTTCTCCTGCGCCACGCCGGCCTTGCGGGCGACGCCGAGATGGAACTTCAGGCAGAAGGCGCAGCCGTTGATCTGCGAGGCGCGCACCTTCACCAGCTCGGTCAGCCCCTTGTCGAGGCCGGTGGCGTCCACGCCCTTGGTGAGGGCGGCAAGACCGGCATAGATATCCGGCGCGCGCTCGGTGAACGCCTTGTAGGTGGGGCGGGCGAAATCGTCGGACATGGGAACCTCTTGGGGATCAGCTCTTGAGCCGGTAGCCGGTGCGGAACATCCAGCGCACGATGAGGAGGCAGGCGATGAGGAAGGCGAGCGTCATGGCCGCGCTCACCTCCACCCGCACGTCGGACGTGCCGAAGAAGCTCCAGCGGAAGCCGGCGACCAGATAGACGACCGGGTTGAACAAGGTGATGGTGCGCCACACCGGCGGCAGCATCTCCAGCGAATAGAAGGTACCACCGAGGAACGTCAGGGGCGTGATGACCAGCATGGGGATGAGCTGCAGCCGCTCGAACCCGTCCGCCCAGATGCCGATGATGAAGCCGAACAGCGAGAAGGTGACGGCGGTGAGCACCAGGAAGGTGAGCATCCAGAACGGGTGCCGCACCTCCATGGGCACGAACAGCGCGGCCGTGGCGAGGATGATGAGCCCGAGCAGCACCGATTTCGTCGCCGCCGCCCCCACATAGCCCGCGACGATCTCGAACGGCGAGACCGGGGCCGACAGCAGCTCGTAGATGGTGCCGGTGAAGCGCGGGAAATAGATGGCGAAGGCCGCGTTGCTTATGGATTGGGTCAGCAGCGTCAGCATCATCAGGCCGGGCACGATGAAGGCGCCGTAGGGCACGCCCCCCACCTCCGACATGCGCGATCCGATGGCCGAGCCGAACACGACGAAATAGAGCGAGGTGGACAGCACGGGCGAGACGATGCTCTGGCCGATGGTGCGGCGCGTGCGGTTCATCTCGTAGGTGTAGATGGCGCGGATGGCTTGCAGGTTCACGAGCGCCTCACCAGGCTGACGAAGATGTCCTCGAGCGAGCTTTGCTCCGTGTGCAGGTCGCGGAAGGCGATGCCCTCGGCGGCCAGCGCTTCCAGAAGGTCGGCGATGCCGTGGTCGCGATCCTCGGTGCCCTCGACGCTCGCCGCATAGCTGTAGGTCAGGCAGGCGCCGCCATCGGACAGCGTGAGGTTGAACGGGGCAAGGCGCTCCGGGATGGTGGCCAGCGGCGCGGCCAATTCCACGGAGAGCTTCTTCTTGCCGAGCGTCTTCATCAGCGCGGCCTTCTCCTCCACGAGGATCAGCTCGCCGCGATTGATGACGCCCACCCGGTCGGCCATCTCCTCGGCCTCTTCCAGATAGTGGGTGGTGAGGATGATGGTGACGCCGGAATCGCGCAGCTCGCGCACGAGGCGCCACATGTCGCGGCGTAGCTCCACGTCCACGCCGGCGGAGGGCTCGTCGAGGAACAGCACTTCCGGCTCATGGGCCAGCGCCTTGGCGATGAGCACGCGCCGCTTCATGCCGCCCGAGAGGGTCATGATGCGGGAATCGCGCTTCTCCCAGAGAGACAGGCTGCGGATGACCTTCTCCACATAGGCGGGGTCCGGCTTCTTGCCGAACAGGCCGCGGGAGAAGCTCACCGTCGCCCACACGCTCTCGAAGGCCTCGGCGGTCAGCTCCTGCGGCACGAGGCCGATACGCGAGCGGGTCTCGCGATACTGGGAGACGATGTCGAAGCCGGAGACGGTGACCGTGCCGGCGGTGGGCTTCACGAGGCCGCAGACAATGGAGATGAGGGTGGTCTTGCCCGCCCCGTTGGGGCCGAGAAGGGCGAAGATCTCGCCCCGCCGGATATCCAGCGAGACATTGTTGAGGGCCGTGTGGCCGGTGGCGTAGGTCTTGCTGAGCCCTGAGACGCTGATGACGTCTGAGACGGGGATGGCGTTCGGCATGGGCGCCTTATAGCGCGTTCCGCCCGGGCGGGGGCCCGGGCGGATGTAAATTCTAAATTCACGGGGACGTCCGAAACGGCTCCGGAGAAACGGCTCGGCTCAGGTCTCCTGAATGGCGCTGAGCAGCCACGGGCCGGCGCCAAAGGGACCGCGCTCGCGCACGAAGGTCCAGATTTCGGTGGTCTCGCCGACGCCGGGATTGCCGGAGACGACGCGGCCGGTGGCGCGGTCCACCATCTGGTCCTTGATGGCGTAGCGCATGGCCACGGTGGCGTAGTCGCGCATACCCTCGCGCCAGGCCTCGGCCACGTCGCCCTGCAGCAGCTTCACGTCGGAGACCTGATTGCGCAGGCCCTTCTCCGCATTGGCGCGCAACTCGTCGCCCAGGAAGCCGAACATTTCCGGCGTGGTGTTGGCC
>JAEWBL010000452.1 GCA_023391175.1 Pseudomonadota bacterium | reverse complement strand
CGGTGGCAGCTTGGCCGGAACGCCTGGTGTGGGTCAGTGGGGCGGGCTTCGAGCCGGAAGAGGAGGTCGTCAGCCTCGCCGCCTTCCGGCAGGGCTGCCTTTACCGCAACCGGGCCGTCCACGCCTTGGAGAGGGCCGGTCGCTCCTGGCGGGTGGCCTATGAATGCCCGAGCCTGATCGGCATCGAGGCGGCCCTTGCAGGTGGTTTGGGGGTGACGGTCCTGAGCGACCTTGCGCTCAACCCCAGGCTCAAGGAACTGCCCACGTCCGACCTCTGGCCGGCGATCCCGCCAACGGAACTCGCTCTACGCGCCGCCGGCAACGCCTGTTCCGCCTCACGGGAGCTGGCAAGCCTCATCGCCGCCTTCTGCGGCCGGGAAGCCCGCGCCGCAGCCTGACCAATCGGCGTCAACACTCCACCAGCAGGCGGCGGCCGATCTCTCCGATGCCGACGAGCCCGGGCGTCGCGTGCATCACCACGTGAATGGGAACCTGCGCCAGGCGGTCGTGATAGGGCGGGTGCTCCTCGAACGCGGTGCGGAACGGACTTTCGGCGAACAGATGCGCCATGGCCCGGCCGACGCCGCCGCCCACATACACGCCGCCCTTGGCATCCACGGCGAGTGCGAGGTCGCCCAGCACCCGGCCGAGCAGGCGCAGGAAGATGTGGCAGCTTTCCTTCTCCTGCCGCTGACCGTCCAGCGCCGCCTTGATGATGGCGTGGGAGGACAGGCTCTCGCCGGAGAGGATGCGGTGCAGGCGCACCAGTCCGGGACCGGAGAGCACGTGCTCCACCGATACCGGGCCCAGGTCGCGCACCAGATGGGCCACGATGCGGGCCTCGTCGGTGGTCACCGCGCCAAGGCGCATGTGCCCGGCCTCGCTGGCGAGCACCTCGTAGCCGGCTTCCCGCGGCAGGATGAGGGCGGTGCCGAGCCCGGTCCCGGGGCCGGACAGCAGCATGGGCGCGCCGGCAACCGCACGGCCGGTGCCCACCTCCAGCAGATCGTCGCGGGTGAGCAGCGGCAGACCGTGGGCGAATGCCTCGAAATCGTTGAGCACCGAGAGCCGCTGGAACGAGAGATCGGCCGCGAGCTTTTGCGTGGAGAAGCGCCAGTTGCGGTTGGTGAGCCGCACATCGTCGCCGTCGATGGGGCCCGCCACCGCCAGGGCGCCGCACCTGGGGGCTTCTCCGCTGACGGAGGCGAGGTACGTGCCCAGCAGATCCTCGAGCGAGGCATAAGAATCGTTGGCTTCGAGCCGGACATCGAACGGGATGCCGTCGGCGCCGGCCCGGGCGACCCGGGTGGTGGTGCCGCCGATATCCGCTAGCAGGACTGTGGGAGCCATTGGTGAACCCGATGGTGGAGAGCTTCTACTGCGCCAAGCGTGGCCGGGACGCAAGCGCGCCGGCCCCACCGGTGCCGGCCGGATCTCAAGCGCGACGGGGCCGTTGCGGTTCCCCCGTGCCTCTCCTCATGTCGCAGGTCTGGGCCGCGATCCTGTCTCAGGGGTCGTGCCGGCTGAAAGAGGGGCTTCATCTTCCAAGGCCGTCTTGTGTCCGTTGGTGAAATCACCTCGCCCGCCCAAATCCGGTCGTTTGGATGACCTAACGTTATGATGGGTGACGGATCAACCGCGGCGCAGTCGGGTCCGTCGCTGCGACGGGAGGTGGCGCGGGCGGCCGCGGTGGCTTAAGCTTCCTTGGAAAAGGTGCGCTTCCCAAGCGCAGGGGCTGGCGATAAGGCAGCTTCGACGTACATAAGCTGAAGGACCGGAAACGCGCGCGGCGGGGTGGGCGTGACTGGTCGAGGCAACCCGGCGGCCCGGAGAACCGGCTCGCCCGAGAGGCATGGCGAAGCGCAGTGCTGGATATCTATACGATCATCTTCCTGGCCCTCGCGGTCTTCATCTTCGTGCGGCTGCGCAGCGTGCTGGGGCAGAGGACGGGGCGCGAACGGCCGCCCTACGACCCCTACTCCCGTGATACCGCCCGTCCGCCGCAGCCCGCGCCGGAGGGCAAGGTCGTGACCCTGCCCGAGCGCAATGGTCCGCCGCCCGCCGCCGCGGGCCCGGCCGAGGTGGAGGCCCCGGCGTTCCGGTGGGAGGGCGTCGCGGCCGAGGGATCGGCGACCGCTGCCGCGCTCGACGAGATCGCCCGCATCGAGCCGGATTTCGATGCCAAGCACTTTCTCACCGGTGCCCGCGCAGCCTACGAGATGATCGTCACCGCCTTTGCCGAAGGCGACCGACGGCAGCTCAAGGATCTCCTGGCCAAGGACGTGTATGACGGTTTCGTCTCTGCCATCGCCGACCGCGAGAGCCGCAAGGAGACGATGGAATCCCGCTTCGTTTCCATCGAATCGGCGGACCTGCAGGACGTCACGGTGCGCGGGACCAATGCGCAGCTCACCGTCCGTTTCGTGTCGAAGCTCATTTCTGTCACCCGCGGCCCGGATGGCTCGGTGGTGGACGGCAGCCCCGACACGGTGGCCGACGTGACCGACGTGTGGACCTTCGCCCGCGATCTCGGCACGCGCGACCCCAACTGGAAGCTGGTGGCCACGGAAGCCGCACAGTAGCCCATGGCACAGGCGCGCGCCGTCACAGCCGGCGTGCGGCGCGTCTCTCCCGGCGTTGCCGCACGCGGCGCGACCCTCGCCGGGATCGTGGGGGCGGTCTTAGTGGCGACGTCCGCCTGCGCCGCCGACCCCGCCTCTCGGCCCATCTCCGCACCGGCCATGTCGCTCCAGCCCATCGTTCCAGCCTTAGCCGGGGCCAGGCTTGAGCCCGTCCCTTTTGCCGCGCTGGACGGCTGGACCGCCGACGACCATGCCGCGGCCTTCGCCACCTTTCGCGCCAGCTGCGCGGCGTTGAAGACGCCGCCGAAGGAGGTGGGACCGCCTTCCGTGCCGACGCTCGCGCGCGGCTTGCGCCGTGCCTGTGCCGCCGCCGCGCGGCTGGGGCCAACCGCACCATCGACGCGCCTCGCTCGCCTGTTCTTCGAGGCCAATTTCCGCGCGTGGAGGGTGGTCCCCGACGGGGGCGACGGTGGTTACTACACCGGCTACTATGAGCCGGAGGTGGAAGGATCGCTCCAGCCGGGCAACGGCTTCGACGTTCCGGTCTATGGGCGTCCCGACGATCTCCTCATGACGGGACCCGGCGCCACGCCCAATTCCGGCCCCGCCTTCCGGCGGGAGGGGGACGCCCTCCTGCCGTATCATGACCGTGCGGCCATCGAGGATGGTGCCTTGGCGGGGCGCGGGCTGGAAATTGTCTGGCTCAAGGACCCCATCGACCTGTTCTTCATGCAGATTCAGGGTTCCGCCCGGGTGCGCCTTCCGGATGGGCGCATCCTGCGGCTCGGCTATGACGGCTTCAATGGGCAGCCTTATCTGCCGGTGGGGCGGCTCCTGATTCAGCGTGGGCTGGTGCCGCGCGAAGAGATGTCCATGGCGCGCATCCGCGCCTTCATGGAAGCCGATCCCGAAGCGGGGCGGGCGCTGCGGCGGGAGAATCGCGCCTTCGCCTTCTTCAAGGCCCTGCCGCTGGGCGACGACAAGGGCGCCATGGGGGCCCAGGGCGTGCCGCTCACGGCGGGGCGCTCGCTGGCGGTGGACCGCAAGCTCCACACCTACGGCACGCCGATCTTCGTGGAGGCAGACCTGCCGCTGTCTGCCCCCGGCGCCGCCGAGCCGTTCCGGCGCCTGATGATCGCCCAGGATACGGGCTCGGCCATCGTCGGACCGGCGCGGGCGGACCTCTTTTTCGGCGCCGGCGATGCTGCGGGCGCGGTGGCGGGCCGCATTCGGCATCGTGGCGTGTTCACCATGCTCGTGCCGCGCTTCGCCCCGGTGGATTCCGGTGGCGCGCCATGAGTCGCCGGGGCCGCCGCCGGGTGCTCGATGCGGAAGAGCGTGCGCTTTGGGACCATGTGGTGCGCTCGGTGAAGCGCCTGCGGCCTGAAAAGCCTGTTGTCGCGCCGCCTTTGGTCCCCGCCCCCGAGCCGCCCCCCGTCGTCGAGCCGTTGCCCGAGACCAAGTCGAAAGCGAAAGCCAAGGCCGGCACTCCGCCCAAGGCCGCCGCCGCCCCCGCTTCCCCGCCGCCCCCGCCTCTTGCCGCCCTGGAGCCGAAGACGCGCCGCCGTCTCACCCGGGGGGCCGAGGTGGATGCGCGCCTGGACCTGCACGGCCTCACCCAGGCCGCCGCCCATCGCCGGCTGCGCCTGTTCCTGATGGAGGCGCAGGCGAGCGGCCATTCGCTGGTGCTGGTCATCACCGGCAAGGGAGATCCCGAACGCCTGATGAGCTCCGCGCCGGCCTTCGGTGAGGGGCGGGGGGTGCTCAAGCGCGCGGTGCCGCTGTGGCTGGCGGAGCCGGACCTCCGGGCGGTGGTGGTCGGGTTCGAATCCGCCGGACGACGCCATGGCGGGGAGGGCGCGCTCTACGTGCGCATCCGCCGCCGGCGCTGAGCGCCGTTCAGGTCAGAGG
>JAEWBL010000369.1 GCA_023391175.1 Pseudomonadota bacterium | reverse complement strand
CCTCCGAAAGGTCGGCCTGAAGGGCGGAGAAATCGGTGGCGCCATTGCCGGATTCCACGACGATTTCGCCGTCGAAAAGCGCGGTTCGGACGGGGAGTCGGGTGAGTTCGGCAGGGATGCCGGTGCCGAATCTGTCCGTCCAGTCCAGTCCGGTGCGGGTGAGGAGGCGCGCCTTGCCGTTTTCGACCCGGGCCTGGATGCGGTAGCCGTCGAACTTGATCTCGTGGAGGTATCGTGTGCCGGCCGGCGCCTTGGTCGCGAGAGTCGCCAGCGCGGGGGGCACGAAGGCGGGGAGGGGGGCGGCCTTCGCGCCCGTCGGGAGGGTGAGTGGCGCGCCGGTGTTCCCCCTCGCGCCATCGGATGGAGGATCGTCGGCGGGCGGGGCAGGGGACTTCGCCACGCGGGATTTGGGCGCGGCCTTCTTCGTAGCCGCCCCGGCCTTGGCGGCGCGCTTCTTCGGCGGGGGATCATCCTCCGAAAGGGCGTCCACGGCCCGGCCGGAGACGACGGAGAGCGGCTCCTCCTCGAGGATGTCCGGCGCGCCCTCGGGTCGGGCGAATTCGTCCTCGGCCTTGATGAGGAGCCAGTTCTCCTTCTTCTCCCCGCCCCGCGGGTGCATCCGCACCAGATGCCAGCGGCCGTGGAGCTTTTCGCCGTCGAGGCTGAATTCCATATGCCCCTTGGCATAGGCCTTGTGCGGATCGCCGATGGGGGTCCAGGTGCCGCGATCCCAGATGATGACGTTGCCGCCGCCATACTGGCCCTTGGGAATGGTGCCCTCGAAGCCGCCGTAGTCGAGGGGATGATCCTCCACATGCACCGCGAGGCGCTTCTCGCCGGGCACGAGGCTGGGGCCGCGGGTGACGGCCCAGCTCTTCAGCACGCCATCCATCTCCAGCCGGAAGTCATAATGCAGGCGCCGCGCCGCATGCTTCTGGATGACGAACGAACCTTCCGGCCGCGCCGCCTCGCCCTTCGCCTTGCGGCGGGCGGCGCCGGAGGGCTCGGGGGTGGCGGCGAAGTCGCGCTTGGCGCGGTAGCGGTCAAGGTCGGCCATGGCTCAGCTCGCCTTGCGGGTGGTCTTGCGGGAGGGCGCGGGTTTCTCGGCGGCGGCCTTCTTGCTGGCTTTGGCGGGCGCCTTCTTGCCGCTTCCGCCGGCAGCCTTCCCGCTCGCGCCACCTGTGGCCTTCGCGCTGGCGCGCAGGGCCTCCAGCAGGTCCACCACCTTTTCTTCCTTGCGCGGCGGCGCCTTGGGCAGGGGCTTGCCCTCCATCTTGGCGCGCACCAACTCGGCCAGGGCAGCCTCGTAGCGGTCCGGATAGGCGTCGGGATCGAATTTGCCGGCCTTGGTCTTGATGATGTGGGTCGCGAGATCGCGCATTTCGCCGGTGATCTTCACCTCCGGCACGTCGGCGAAGGCCTCCTGCGCCGAGCGGACCTCGTAGTCGAAGGAGAGGGTGGAGGCGAGCAGCGCACCGCCCTCGCCGGTGGGCCGGATGAGCAGCCGGCGCACGCGGCGGAACAGCAGGGCCTCGCCCAGCGCCGCCACCTTCTGGGCGGTCATGCCGCGCTTCAGGAGGTCGAACACCTCGGCGGCGGCCTCATCCACCGGGGCGAGGAAATAGGGGCGGTCGAGATACACCGTGTCGATGCCGTCACATGGCAGGAAGGCGTCGATGGAAATGGTCTTGTCGTTGTCAGGGAGGACCGCCGCCGCCTCTTCCGGCTCGATGGTGATGTATTCGCCCTTGGAGACCTCGTAGCCCCGCACCTGATCGTCATTCTCGACCGGCTTGCCGGTTTCCTCGTCCACATATTGCCGGCGCAGGCGATGGCCGCTCTTGCGGTTCACCATATGCAGGCTGATGCGCTCGGAGGTGGAGGCGGCCGCATAGAGGCCGACGGCGCAGCTCAGCGCGCCGACCGTGAGAAATCCCTTCCAGCTCGCCCGTGGCGCCATCTCGCCCCTCGTTGCAGCTTTCTCTCACCTAATGTCAGAGCACACCCACGCGGCGGCGCGGGCAAGGGAAATCGGTTCTTTCAGGAGCCGTCATGGCCCGGCTCGTCCGGGCCATCCACTCCCCCGCGAAAAGGGTGCGCAAGACCGCAGACCTGCCCCTGCCCTTCCGTGGATCCCCCGGACGAGCCGGGGGATGACGCCGGTGCAAAGGGAGAGAAGCCTCATCCGTGCAGGCGTCGCGCGTAGAAGGTGGCCAGTAGCCGGGCTTCGGCTTCGGACCCGGCGCGGATCGGCGCCGAGGCATCGTCGAGCACCCGCCAGCTCCAGCGCCGGTCGTGGCAATCGAGGCGGGCGACCGGCATGCCGTCGCAGACCAGAACCTGGCTGCCCGTCGCCTTCGCGCGCCATTCGAGGATGGGCTCGGAGCCCGGCGGCGCATGGAAGAAGTTGCCGGCCTCGTGGAGGAAATGGCGGATGGGTCCGCGGCTCGCTGCATCATGGTGCATGGCTAAGTCTCCTTTGCAGAACCAAGTGGCCGCGCGGCCCTTTGGTTCCGCGCCGTTGCGGCGCACGACCTCCCATGGTCTAGAAGAGGTTTCCGGAAAGGAGAGGCGGGATGGTCGCATTCTACGACGCGGGCGCGGTCGAGGCGGCGCTCACCTATGAGCGTCTGGTGCCGGCGCTGCGGGCGGCCTTTGCGGCGGCGGAGGTGGAATCGCCGGTGCGCGGCGTCCACCATGTGGGCAATGAGGCGACGCCCGGCCGGCTCCTTACCATGCCGGCGTGGCGGCCCGGCGCGGTGTTCGGCGTGAAGCTGGTGAACGTCTTCCCGGCCAATGGCGCCAGGGGGCTCGGCGCGGTGCACGGCGTCTATGCGCTGTTCGACGGCTCCACCGGCGTGCCCACGGCCATCATCGAGGCCGATGCGCTCACCAACCGGCGGACGGCGGCGACTTCGGCGCTGGCCTCCACCTTCCTCTCGCGCATGGACAGCGAGACGCTGACCGTGGTGGGCACCGGCAATCTCGCCTTCCAGCTGGCGCAGGGCCATTGCGCCGTGCGGCCCATCCGCCGCGTGCTGGTGTGGGGCCGGGTGCCGGAGCGCGCCGCCGCCATGGCGGAACGGCTTGCCGCGCTGGGCCTGCCGGCCGAGCCCGCGCGCGACCTGTCGGCGGCCGTCGCCGCCGCCGATATCGTCACCAGCGCCACCACCTCCGACGATCCGCTGATCCTCGGGCGGGATGTGAAGGGAGG
>JAEWBL010000343.1 GCA_023391175.1 Pseudomonadota bacterium | reverse complement strand
GCATCGGCGACTTCCGCGGGCTGATCTCCAAGCTCGACTATATCGCCGAACTCGGTGCCACCGCCGTCTGGCTCCTGCCCTTCTATCCTTCGCCGCGGCGGGACGACGGATACGATATCGCGCTCTATGAGGGCGTCTCGCCGGACTACGGCACCATGGACGAGGCGCGGCGCTTCATCGCCGAGGCCCATGCCCGCGGGCTGCGCGTCATCACCGAGCTGGTGATCAACCACACGTCCGACCAGCATCCGTGGTTCCAGGCCGCGCGGCGCGCGCCTAAGGACAGCCCCGAGCGCAACCTCTACGTCTGGGCCGATGACGACAAGGGCTATCCGGGCGTGCCCATCGTGTTCTGCGACGTGGAGAAGTCCAACTGGAGCTGGGACGAGGTGGCCGGGCAGTTCTATTGGCACCGCTTCTACGCCCACCAGCCGGACCTCAATTTCGACAATCCGGAAGTCCTGGAGCGCGTCCTCTCCGTCATGCGCTTCTGGCTGGACATGGGCGTGGACGGACTTCGGCTCGATGCCGTCCCCTATCTGGTGGAGCGCGAGGGCACCGACTGCGCCAACCTGCCCGAAACCCACGCCATCCTGAAGAAGATCCGCGCCCATCTCGATGCGCACTACACCGGTCGGATGTTGCTCGCCGAGGCCAACCTCTGGCCGGAGGACACCCAGCAATATTTCGGCCCGAACGCCGACGAATGCCACATGGCGTTCCACTTCCCGCTGATGCCACGCATGTACATGGCCATCGCCAAGGAGGACCGCTTCCCGGTCACCGACATCCTGCGCCAGACGCCGGCCATCCCTCCGACCTGCCAGTGGGCCATCTTCCTGCGCAACCACGACGAGCTGACGCTGGAGACCGTCACCGACGCGGAACGGGACTATCTCTGGAGCATCTACGCCTCCGACCGCCGTGCCCGCATCAACCTCGGCATCCGCCGCCGCCTCGCCCCCCTGCTGGAGCGTGACCGCCGGCGCGTCGAGCTGATGAACTCGCTGCTGCTCACCCTGCCGGGAACGCCCGTCATCTATTACGGCGACGAGATCGGCATGGGCGACAACATCCATCTCGGCGACCGCGACGGCGTGCGCACGCCCATGCAATGGTCGCCGGACCGCAACGGCGGCTTCTCCAGGGCCGATCCGGAAAAGCTGGTGCTGCCGGTGATCCAGGATCCCCTCTACGGCTTCCCGGCGGTGAATGTGGAAGCGCAATCGCGCGATGCCCATTCCATGCTGAACTGGACGCGGCGGTTCCTCGCCGTGCGCAAGGAGCACCTCGCCTTCGGGCGCGGCACCTTCCGCATGGTGTTCCCGCGCAACCGGCGCATCCTCGCCTATCTGCGCGAATATGAGGACGAGGCGGTGCTGTGCGTCGCCAACCTCGCCCACACCTTGCAGGGCGTGGAGCTGGACCTCGCCGAGTTCGAGCGGCGCGTGCCAGTGGACCTCGTCAGCGGCACCAGCCTGCCGGCGCTGGACCGTGCGCCACTCGTGCTCACCCTGCCCCCCTACGGCTTCTACGCCTTCCGCCTCTCCACCACGGCGGCGGAACCCTCATGGCGCGATCCGGCGCCGGAGATGCTGCCGGAGTTCGCGACCCTCGTGGTGCGGGACGGGCTGATGGGCGCCCTCTCCGACGCCCACCGTACGGCGATCGAGACCGAGGCGCTGCCGCAATATCTGGCGCGGCGGCGCTGGTTTCCCGGCACGGCCAAAGACATCGGCGCGGTGCGCATCGGCTGGGTCATGCGCCTGCCGGGCACCGAGCGGGAGGTGGCCATGGCGGAGATCGAGGCCGATCTCGCCGGGCGCACCGAGCGCTTCCTCATGTCCTTCTGCGTGGCGTGGGAGGACCAGCATCCTCCCGCCATTGCCGAGCAACTGGCCCTCACCCGCGTGCGGCAGGGCCGGCGCGTGGGCTTCCTCACCGACGCCATGGTGCTGGACGGGCTGCCCGCCGGCGTGCTGCGCGCGCTGCGGCAGGCCGAGCCCGTGCCCCTGCCCGATGGCGGGGCGCTGGTCTTCTCACCCACCGACAGGCTCGTCGGGCTCGACGTGGAACGCGGGGCGCTGTGCGAACTGGCCGACGCGGATGAGCCGGCCGCGAGCCTCGTCGTCACCGACAGGGTGGCGGTCAAGCTCTTCCGCCACATGGAGTTCGATCGCACCGGCGAGATGGAGATGGCGCGCCACCTCACCGCCCTCGACTTCCCGCACGTACCGCCGCTGATCGGCGCCGTTACCCGCACCCGGCCGGAAGGCGGATCGGCTCAGGTGGCACTCGCCTATGGGTTCGTGCGCAACCAGGGCAATGCCGCCGGGTGGACGATGGCGCAGGTGCAGCGTGCCCTCGATGCCGCCGCGCTGCCGGACGGCGGCCACCCGCATTTCGAGGAAGAGGTCGCCGGCGTACTCCGACTGCTGCGGAGCAGCGCCCGGCATCTTGCCGAACTCCATGTCGCCCTGTCCGCTCCGTCCGGCGATCCGGCCTTCGCGCCGGGGGTTGCCGGCGCGGATGAGATCGAAGGCTGGCTCCACCAAGCCATGGACGCCCTGCGCGGGAGGCCGGATGCGCTCGCCGGCATCGATGGCGAAGGGCTCCGTGCGATGATGCAGGCACGCATCGCCGAAGCCCTAGGCGGCACCTCACTCCCGGTGATTCGTATCCACGGCCGCTTCGATCTCGACCACCTGCTGGTGTCGGGCAGCGATGCGGTCATCACCGGCGCGCAGGGCGGGCGGGAGAGCGCATGGCGCGACGTGGCCGAACTGCTCGCGTCGCTGGAACAGACCCTCGCGCGCGTTTCCGCAGGAGAGGCCGGCGTCGCCCGCGATGCTCCGGAACTGAGGGCCGATCTGCTTTCGGCGTTCCGCGCCCGCGCCGAGCGCGCCGTGCTCGCCGCCTACATGGAAGGCGCGCCCGATGGCGGCAGGGGGCGGCCGCTGCTCGATGTCTTCCTCATGGAGGCCCTCGCGCGGCGGCTCGAAGCGGGCCCCGACACGCGGCCGGGCGTGCGGCGGGAGATCGCCGCCGGGCTCGCGCGTGTCACCGCCCGACTGGTGAGGCAGGAAGCGCCGCTCGATGCGTGAGAAGGAGCCACGGGCTTAAGGGGGACTGACGGTAGGGGAACGGGCCGGCCCGGCCGCTCGTTGATTGCGCAGAGGAGACCGATGCCATGAAGCCCACTGCCTCCACCAGCGCCCCCCGCACCGCACCGCTCGACGAACGGCTCGACGAGGCGCTGGAGGATTCCTTCCCCGCCAGCGATCCGCCGGCCGTGACCCGCGCGCCGAAAGCCGACGGCGAGCCCGGAGACGAGGCTCGACAGCAAAAGGAGCAACTCTCCGACGAACTGGACGAGGCGCTGGAAGACTCCTTCCCCGCCAGCGACCCGCCCTCCCTCACCCGTGCGCCGAAGCCCGAGGGCGATCCGGCGGCGGGCACGCGGGAAGAAAGCGCTAGCGAAAAGAAGCGGGCTTCAAGGAAGCTCGACGAAGCGCTGGAAGAAACCTTCCCGGCCAGCGATCCCCCGGCACTGGTGCAGCCCGGCAACGGCTGAGCGATCCGACGCGCAGCTTGCGTCCGTGCCCCCTTCAGCCCCGTGGGCTCTGGGGGCGCGGCCGGCCG
>JAEWBL010000339.1 GCA_023391175.1 Pseudomonadota bacterium | reverse complement strand
CGCCCGACGATGGCCAGGGAAAAGGTCATGAAATGGGCTCGCGGCCGGCGGTCGGCTTCAGGTCTGAGGGATCATTGCTGCGGCTGGCCCCTCGGGGGCGTGGCCGGCAGATTGTCGATGGGGGCGTTGGCATTGCTCGGCTGTCCGAGGCCGGATGAATAGTCCACCCCCGGCACGCCGTTCGGGAACACCGGCGTGCGGGTGCCCGGCACCGGCGGCTTCTTCTGGTCGAACGGGTTGAGGTTCTCGAGCGTCTCGCAACCGGCCGCAGTCAAGGCGAGGCCGAGCGCGAGCGCGAGGCGCAGGCTGCGGGCGACAGGGCGTGCCATCATCAAGCTTGTCCTCCTCATGCGCGGCGCGGTCATGCAGATCCTCTCGGGGTTCACTGAGTCGGCGCGGTGCCCGCGGCCGCCTCACCCGCGGGGGCGGTGGCCGAGGCGGTGAGCCGCCGGATGAGTTCGGCCCGGGAGCGGACGCCCGGTGGGGTGTCACTGTCGGTGGTGATATCGGTGGCGGTCTTGTTGGCCGCGGCAAGGTCGCCGGCCTTCAGCTCCGCCAACGCCAGGGTCTCGCGCGCGGAATGGCGCAGCGGCCCGGTGCCGTTGGCGAGGCCTCCGATACGCTGCTTCACCTCCGGCAGGCCAGCCGTATCGACCACCAGCAAGGCGGCGCGCACCAAAGCGAGGTCGCGGGCGAGGGGCGGCACGGAATTGTCGGCCGCGATGGCATCGAAGGCGGCGATGCCGGCCGCCTTGTCGCGGGCGGTGGCGGCAGCAGCGGCGCGGAACAGGGCAAGGGTGCGATAGCCGGCCGGCCCGCCCTTGGCGATGGCAGTGAAGGCGGTTTCCGCCTCCTGCATCTTGCCGGCATCGAAAAGGGCGACGGCGCTCTCATAGGCCTCGCTGGCCTTCACCGCCTGCTCGTGGCGCCAGTACTGGTAGCCGCTCCAGCCGGCTGCGGCCAAAATCACCAGCACGCAGGCGGCGATGATGACGCCGCCGAAACGGTCCCAGAGCTTGCGCAGGCGATCGCGCCGGAGGTCTTCCTCGATCTCGTGGAAAATGTCGGTCATGAGCTGAGAGCTTCGGGATCCAGGACTTGGGGATGGCCTGCCGAGGCAGGATCTTGCCGGCGACGCCGCACCGGGACGAGGGCGCGTAAAGTATCCATGCGGCCTCATCGTGGCAAACGGGCGATTTTGAGGCGGCTTCGCCTTGGCACCGGGCCCGTCCGGCGTAGGATACCCCCGCCCGCTGGGGCGCCGGACCGGGAGCCCGATGGGGAGTTATGGCCGTCACATCCCCCGCGAGATCGTCTCTCGCCGCCGCACAGTCATTTGAATACCGTCTCCAGCGCACCCCGGTCGGTGTGGTGCTGCTCGACGCGGATCTGTGCATCCGTTCGGTCAATCCGGTGGCGATGCGGCTCCTCGCGCCGCCGGGGCACCGGCTCGCGGGTGTGGATATCCTCTCGCTGCATCCCGGCGAGGCGCGCGACAAGGTGGCCTTTCTCATCGAGCGTGCCCGCACCTCGCCGGATGGCACCTCTTCCCTGGTAGTGACCACCGCCATGGGCACGCTGGTTGCGAAGGTCAGCAGGCTCGAGGCGGAACCTGACAGCCCGCCGGATGGCTTCCTGATGATGATCCACGCCCTGGTCGAGGCGCCCGTGATGGGTCGCGCCGCCGGGGCCGATCTGGAGGTCGACGGGCTGGAGGTGGCCGGCGCGGAGGCCGTGGCGGCCCTTTGCCCCCTCATGAAACTCCCGTTGGTGCGGGGCAAGGGCGATCTCATCAGCCTGATCGATGTCACCGAAGTCGCGTTCCTGGTGGCGCAGGGGCACTACGCGGAGGCGCGCACCGCCACCTTCTCCGCCTTCTGCCCCCGGCCGCTCGCCGATCTGGAGCGCCGGCTCGACCCGAGCCAGTTCGTGCGCGTGCATCGGCGCTATCTCGTCAACATGCGCCATGTCCGCGCCGCCGCGCGTGAGGACGGCGGCTGGCACCTCGTGATGGCCGATGCGGGCGAGACGCGGGTCCCCGTCAGCCGGGGCAAGGTGGAGGACATTCGCCGGCGGCTGGGTGTCTGAGGCCCCAGCGCCCGCCGCCATTCGTGCAGGCCTGATGCCGTTGGTGCAGGACGCTCGTGGATCGCGCCTTCTGCTTTGAAGCCGGCTCCCTTCGCCGCCCATGGTCTCCTCGACGCGCTTCGGCGCCCGATGGAGGACGATGGATGACCGAAGCTGCCGCCGGCTTTCCCGCTTTGCCCTTCGCGCTCGAAGCGCCGGACCGCTACCTGACCTTCCAGGGCATCGATTTCGAGGGGAACATGAAAGTGGTGCTCACGCACCTGTTCCGCTACA
The DNA here is from genome assembly GCA_023391175.1 of Pseudomonadota bacterium. Taxonomy (GTDB): domain Bacteria; phylum Pseudomonadota; class Alphaproteobacteria; order Rhizobiales; family Xanthobacteraceae; genus Xanthobacter. Next base: position 12,237 of record JAEWBL010000339.1, on the reverse strand, counting down.
TCGACGACCCGGCTCACGGCAACGCCTTCTGGGACCGCTTCAAGGCCCGGCTGGCGGCTGCGGAGGCGGGCGGCGGCACCATCTGCGACAAGCTGCTGCTGCTCCATTCCCACGTTTACTACATGGTCGAGCTGTTCGAGGAGCACGAGGACGAGGCCGCGCTGACCGACCTGAAAAGGCTGGAGGAAGAGTGCTTCTGACCGTCACCCGGCCTCGGGCGGAGGGGCGGGACGGAACCCCGCGCGCTTCAGCCGCACGATTGCGAGATCGAGGGCGGAGAGGAATTCCGAGCGGGCGCGCGGCGAGAACGGCTTCGGGCCGCCGGTGACGGCGCCGGCCGAGCGCAGCTCTTCCATCAGGTTGCGGGTGGCGAGCTGCATGCCGATGGAATTGGCGGTGAAGGGTCGCCCATCCGGCGCGATCACGCTCGCCCCGGCAGCGACGCAGCGGGAGGCGAGCGGCACATCGGCGGTCACCACCACGTCCCCGCGCGAAACACGGGCGGCGATAAAGTCGTCCGCCACATCCGGACCGGCCGGCACGATGACCCGCTCCACCAGAGGATGGCGGGGCACCATGAGCGGCGCGTTGGCCACCACCAGCACGCGGATGTGGTGGCGGAAGGCGACCTTGTACGCCTCCTCCTTCACCGGGCACGCGTCGGCGTCGATATAGAGGGCGATGGGTTCTTCGCGGGGAGCGCTCATGCCTGTCCCATGGCAGGCCGTCGTTCCGGGAGCAAGGTGGGGCGGCCCGCTTCAGGCGGCGGACGCCGGCTCCTCGGCCGGGGCATCGGCAGCCTGAGCGGAGGCGCGGCGCTTACGCCAGGGGATGGCGATATAGGCGAGATCGTCCAGCATTCCGAGGAGCTTGCCGCCCTGCTCCAGCTCGCGGTCCAGCGCCGCCATGGTGGGCGCGAGACCCGGATCCTCGTCCTTCAGCCAGGTGTCGAGCACGCGGGCGAACAGAAGAGCCAGCCCCTTGGCTCGGACGCTTCCGGACAGGCCCGCGCAATCGATGCCCGCTGCGGCCAGCATCCAGCGCTGCGACGCTTCGGACAGGCGCAGCAGTGTCAGAGCGAGGGCTGGATCGCGGCGGGCGGAGCGGATGAGACCACGCACGGCCTCCTTGTGGGGCTCCAGCGCATCAAGGCGGCGCATGAGCACCTCGAACAGCCGCTCCCGCGGCCCCTCCCCCGCCAGATCGTCGCTGTCAGGTCCGCCTTCGGCCAGCACCTGCCGGTCGGTGGCGCGGAAGAAAGCAGCGAGGAGGTCGTCGGTGGTGGCGAAGGAGGCGCGCATCTGCGCCAGCGGCACACCGCAATGCTCGGCCACCTCGGACAGGGAGATGGCCCGAAACGACTTTTCGGCCAGCAGGGCGAGGAAGCTGCGCAGGCAGGCCTCGCGCGTGGTCTCGGCGGTCATGGCCCTTCTCCTCGATCAAGAGACGACGTCGTCAGCCGGCGAGTTCCTTGCCGCGCCGGGTGGCGGCGGCGACGGCCTCCACCATCAGGGGCGGAAAGCCGCGGCCTTCATCCATGAGAACGGCCAGCGCCGCCGCCGTGGTGCCGCCCGGGGAGGTCACGTTCTGGCGAAGCGTCGCGGCGGAAAGGTCGGACTGGTCCATCAGTGCCCCCGCGCCGGCCACGGTCGCGCGAGCGATGCGGGCGGAGAGGTCAGCCGGAAGGCCGGCGGCCGCGCCGGCCTGCGCCATCACTTCGGCGAGGAGGAAGGCATAAGCGGGACCGGAACCGGAGACTGCGGTCGCGGCGTCCATCAGAGCCTCGTCATCGATCCATTCGACGATGCCGATGGCGCCGAGCAGCGCGGCGGTGAGATCCTTCTGCGCCTGCGTCACGCCCGGCGAGGGCACCGCGACGCTCACGCCGCGTCCGATGGCGGCGGGTGTGTTGGGAATGGAGCGGACGATCGCGGCATCGGCGCCGAAGATATCGCCCATGAACGCCATGGTGCGCCCGGCCATCACGGAGACGACAAGGGTGCCAGGCTTCACGAGCGCGGCGACCGCCGGCAGCGCCTCGGGCGCCACCTGCGGCTTGACCGCGAGGAGCAGGACGGACGGAGCAACTATAGCCTCGTGCGGGGGATTGAACGAGACACCTTTGGCGGCGAGCGCCGACGCCGATTCGGCCGTCAGGTTGGGATCGAGCACCACGGCCTTGTCCGCCGGGAGGCCCAGCTTGAGCCAGCCTTCCAGCATGGCCGAGCCCATCTTGCCGCAGCCGAGCAGCACCACCGGACCAGACAGGGATTTCAGCACGCTCTCGCTCATGACCGCCTCTTGAACCGGACCTGCTGCGAGCACGTCCGCGCCCGCGGGTCCCGCAGAGGACATCACATAGAGGAGGCTCACGCCCCGCGCCACATCGGCGGCAGGGATCGCACTCACAGCACAGACGCCAGAGGGCCGGCTGCCGCCGGCCCCGGTGGCGAGGCTCAGGCCTCTCCGACGGTCTCGAACAGGGCCGTGTCCATGGCCTCGCGGGCGGTCTTGCCGGCCCAGACCACGAACTGGAACGCGGGATAGTAGCGCTCGACCGCATCGAGGGCGGCATCAAGGATGGCCTCGCACTGGCGGTCGGAGGCGGTGGCGCCGCCCGCCAGCACCAGCGCATGGCGGAACATGATGACGCCTTCCTGGGACCACATGTCGAAATGGCCCAGCCACATCTGCTCATTGACGAGGGCGAGGAGCTTCAGAACCTCGGGGCGGCGCCCCTCCGGCACCTTGAAGTCGAAGGCGCAGGCCACGTGGAGCGCCTCGAGCTCGTCCATCCACTGGAAGGAGACATGGCAGTCCGTCCAGCGGCTGGCGAGCGAGAGGGTGATCTCGTCCTCGTCGGAGCGCTCGAACGACCAGTCACGCAGAGCAGCGAGCTGCTCTACGAGATCAACGGGGTTCGCCGGCGCATCGGCTTCGATGTCGATGAGAGACATGGCCTCGACCTCGCGGTGTGAGGAACGCGGAGAGGGTCGAAAGCGACACTCCGTGCGACAGGCCACGGGCAGACAGGAGCCAGGGCAGGCGCAGGCGGCGTGCCGTTCGGAGGCTCGCCGTCAGGACATGTCCCGAAAGAGCGTGTCCTTCAAGAGAGCATCCTGGCGAGGCTGCGCCCCGTCGTATTCGAGCGCTACGACGAACCGGCTCCGAATCGCCACGAAAATCAGTATATCGCGGGTAAAGTTGACCCCGCTACGACAGATTGTGGGTACGCCATCCGCCCGGTGCCCTTTTGTCGCAGGGGCGGGATGCCGCCACAATTACCTGACGGAATACGTCAGGCCGGCCCGCCGGGCACTTCGGTCTCAGGGCCGGTAGGGCCGGTGGCGGTGGGATGGGTGTGGATGCGCAGGTTGGCCTCCAGCACGGCGATGCGGGCGGCGAGGCGCTCATTCTCCATGCGGGCCTCGGCGGCCATATCCTTCACCGCCTCGAACTCCTCGCGCTTCACCACGTCCATATCGCGCAGAAGGCGCTCGACTTGCGACCGCATGACCGTCTCGGCCTCGCGCCGGACTCCCTGGGCCACGCCAGCGGCATCGTTCACAAGACGCGCCATCTCGTCGAAAAGGCGACCGGTGGTCTGGGTCATGGAAGCCTCCTGGGGCCAGGCAGCCGCGTTCTGTCCGCGGCGAAATCGGTCCGGCGGAAGCCGGTTTCGCGAACATGGCGACAGAGCGGGCGGGACGCAAGGGTGCAGCGCAACATCACTGCTTCTGCGCCCCGGCCGCGCCGTCAGCCCGCCCGGCTGTAGCGCACGCAGAAGAGTTCGCGCCATGTGCCGTCCGGCTGGCGCTGGCGCGAGGTGAGAAGACGCGCATCCTCACCGTCGAAGGCGATGATGTCCTCATAGTCGGTGCTGTCGCCACTGCCGTCCATCGCCGGACCGCGGGTGGCGAGGGTCAGCGTCGTCCCCGCCGCATCGAGCCCGCCCTCATAGACCCACAGATGGCTCATCGTGGAGCCGATCCAGCTCCCCACGACTTTGCCGCGCGCCGGATCATATCCCAGCGTCATGAGGCTCGCGTGGATGCTGGCGTCCGGCATCTGCGAGGCGCCGTCCAGCAGCACCCAGGAGCCGAACAGCCGCGCCGTTTCGCGGCCCTTGATGGTGCCCTCGCCGTCCGGTGCCGGGGATTCCACGCTCCATTCGCCGACAAGCCGCCTCAGCCATGCCTCTTCCGGCGCCTGCTGCCGCTCTGTCTGCGTTTCCATGGCTTGCTCCTCCCGTTTCCTCCTGAATTACCACCTCACCTTAGGGAAAATGTGGCGCGACCGAATCACGCCCGACCCGTGGCTTGACGCGGACTCGCCCGTCGCGGCACATGGCCCGTCATCCGGCGGCGCCGGTGCCGACATACGGGGAGCCGATGCCCACCCTCGCTTTGCCATTCCCCGCCATCGATCCGGTGCTGATCCAGGTGGGCCCGCTGGCGATCCGCTGGTACGCGCTCGCCTACATCGCCGGCCTCGTCATCGGCTGGCTGCTGGCCCGCCGTCTGGTTTCACGCCCCGCGCTGTGGGGCGGCACCTCGCCCATGACCCCGCAGGACCTCGACGACGCCCTGTTCTGGGCGACGCTGGGCGTGATCCTCGGCGGGCGCCTGGGATATGTCCTTTTCTACAATCCGGCATTCTTCGCGCAGAACCCGGCGGACATCTTCGCCGTCTGGAAGGGCGGCATGTCGTTCCACGGCGGGCTCGCCGGAACGCTGCTCGCGCTCGTGCTGTTCGCCCGCTCCCGCGGCATCCCGGTCTTCTCCATGCTCGATGTCGCCGCCGTGGTGGCGCCCATCGGTCTGTTCTTCGGCCGCCTCGCCAACTTCATCAACGGCGAGTTGTGGGGACGGCCGGCGGATGTGCCGTGGGCCATCGTCTTCCCCCATGGCGGGCCGCTGCCGCGCCATCCCAGCCAGCTGTACGAGGCGGGGCTGGAGGGCGTCGTTCTGTTCTGCGTCATGCTGCTGGTGGTGCGCAGCGGCGAGCTGAAGCGCCCCGGCGTCGCCGCGGGCATCTTCGGCATCGGCTACGGCATCGGCCGTATCATTGGCGAGTTCTTCCGCGAGCCGGATGTTCAGCTCGGCTATCTCGCCTTCGGCACCACCATGGGCATGTGGCTCTCCGTGCCGCTGGTGCTGGCGGGGCTCGGCCTGCTCCTTTACGCGCTGAAGCCCAAGCGGGTGCCGTGAGCTCGCCGCTCGCAGAGGAGATCCGGCTGCTGATCGCCGCGGAAGGCCCCATGCCGGTCAGCCGCTACATGGCGCTGTGCCTCGGCCATCCCCGTCACGGCTATTATGTGACGCGAGATCCCCTCGGCGCGCGGGGGGACTTCACCACCGCCCCCGAGATCAGCCAGATGTTCGGCGAGTTGGTCGGCCTGTGGGCCGTGGCCGCTTGGCAGCAGATGGGCGCGCCGGACCCGTTCCGGCTGGTGGAACTCGGCCCCGGCCGCGGCACGCTCATGGCCGATGCCCTGCGCGCGGCGCGGCTCGTTGCGGCGTTCGGGGCGGCGGCACGCATCCATTTGGTGGAGACCAGCCCTGTCCTGCGCAAGGCGCAGGCGGGCGCGCTGGCCGCACAGGGGGATCGCGTCTCCTGGCATGACCGGATCGAGGACGTGCCTGCCGGCCCGGCCATCGTGCTGGCGAACGAATTCTTCGATGCCTTGCCGGTGGACCAATATGTGTGGACCGGCGCCGGCTGGCACGAGCGCAGGGTCGGCCTGGGCGCCGAGGGCCAGCTCGTTTTCGGTCTTGACCCGGCCCCATCCCGCGTGGCCCCGGCCCGCGCCGCCCATCTGCCTCCGCCAGCACCGGGCGCCGTGCTGGAAGTGATGGAGAGCGGTCCGGCCCGCGCCCTTTCCGCCCGCCTTGCGAGGCAGGGGGGCATGGCCCTCGCCATCGACTATGGCCATGCAGGCGGCCACGGCGACACCCTGCAGGCGCTGCGCGCGCACCGCTTTGCCGATCCCCTCGCCGATCCCGGTGAGGCGGACCTGACCGCCCATGTGGATTTCACGCGCCTCGCCCTGCTAGGGCGGGAGGCTGGACTGAAGGCATTCGGGCCGCTGGAGCAGGGCGACTTTCTCGTCCGCCTCGGCCTTGCCGCCCGCGCCGACCGGCTGATGCGCGACGCACCGCCCAAGGCCGCGGACGCCATCGCCACCGCCGCGCGCCGCCTCGCCGGAACCGGGGATGGCGAGATGGGGCGGCTGTTCAAGGTGCTCGCGCTCGCCCATCCTGACCTTGGCACGCCGCCCGCGTTCGACCCGTCCGAGGAGTTCAGCCGATGAAGATCGAGGCGCCCCTGCTCAGCGCCCTGCCCGGCATCCGTCACGCCTTCTTCACCCGGAAGGGCGGCGTTTCACAAGGCATCTACTCCAGCCTCAACGGCGGCACCGGCTCCAATGACGATCCCGCTGCCGTGGCGGAAAACCGGGCGCGGATGGCCGAGGCGCTGGGCGTGGCGCCCACGCATCTCCTTGCCTGCTGGCAGGTCCATTCGGCCGATGCGGTGGTCGCGACCGAGCCTTGGACGCGCGAGACCGCGCCCAAGGCCGACGCGGTGGTGACGGCGACGCCCGGCATCGCCGCAGCCATCTCCATCGCCGACTGTGGACCGATCCTGTTCGCCGATCCCGGCGCGCGGGTGGTTGCTGCCGCCCATTCAGGCTGGAAGGGCGCCGTGGGCGGCATCGTCGCCGCGACGGTCGCGCGCATGGAGGAGCTGGGTGCGCACCGTGCCAGCATCCGCGCCGTCATCGGGCCGCTGATCCGCCAGCCGAGCTATGAGGTGGGGGAGGAGTTCGTCGGCCGCTTCCTCGCCGAGGACAAGGGCTTCGCCCGCTTCTTCGCCCCCGCCGACCGGGCGCATCATTCCCTGTTCGACCTGCCGGGGTTCATCCGCCTCAGGCTGGAGCAGGCTGGGGTCGGGCAGGTGGAGGACCTCGGCCTCGACACCTACACCGACGAGGAACGGTTCTTCTCCTATCGCCGCACGACGCACCGCAAGGAACCGGACTACGGGCGGCTGATGGCCGCCATCACCCTCGCCTGAGTCGCGGACATGCCGATGAAATCTTCCGATGCCGTCCTCCTCGTCGTGCCCGGCTGGCAGGGCTCGGGCCCCGACCACTGGCAGAGCCGCTGGGAGCGCAGCCTCTCCGCCGCCCGACGGGTGATGCAGGCCGACTGGGACCGCCCCGACGCGGCCGAATGGCCGCAGCGTCTCGCCGAGGCGGTAGCGGCGGCGGAAAAGCCGGTGGTGGTGATCGCCCATTCCCTCGGCGTGCCGACGCTGGTGCATGCGGTGCCGCGGCTGCCGGCCGGCAAGGTGCGGGCGGCCTTCCTCGTGGCCCCGCCCGACCTTGATCGGGCCGATATCGACCCCGCCATCGCCGGCTTCGCCCCGGTGCCGACGGCGCCCCTGCCCTTCCCCTCCGTGCTGGTGGCGAGCCGGACCGATCCCTATTGCGACTACCGACGGGCCGAAGGCTTCGCCCTCGACTGGGGTGCGGCCATCGTCGACGCGGGCGATGCCGGGCATATCAATGCCGAGGCGGGCTATGGGCCGTGGCCGGAGGGCTCGGTGCGCCTGCTCGGCCTGCTGCAGTCGCTCGACTGAGGCGGTGGAAGGCTTAAGAAGCCATCAACCACGCCGCACGGCCGGCCCTGACCCTGCGGGATTTCCTGCCGTCGTTAACCGCACCTTAACCGTTTTTCTGGACCCGCCCGCCAATTCCCGCTACCCCTTTCGGCGACAAGCTCAACGCCGGGAACCGTCATGCGGGTATCAGAGGCAGGTGTCGTGGACGCAGCAGCCGAACGCGCGGGTTTTTCCCGCGCCGCGCGCCGCTTCATCTCTCCCCTGCGGCTTGCCGGCCTGGCCCTGTGCCTCGCCCTCGGTGCCTGCCAGACAGACGGCTCCGGCATGGCCAGCTCGGGTGGCGGCGGCGCCGTTGCCTTCGACAGCATCGACGGGCCGCCGCAGGCCACCTTCGAGAAGCTGGTGGGCCAGCTCAATTCCGAAGCGGAGAGCCGGCGCGTGGCGGTTGCCTCGCGCAGCGGCGGCGCCGCCTACCGGGTCAAGGGCTACCTCGCCATGCACGTCCAGAAAGGCACCGCCACGGTCGCCTACGCCTGGGACGTCTATGACCGCAACCAGAACCGCGTCGCCCGCCTCTCCGGTGAGGAGCCGGCCGGACGGGTGAAGGGCAAGGTCTCGGACGGCTGGGCCGCCTGCGACGACAAGGTTCTCGCGCGCATCGCCGACAAGTCCATGGCGAGCCTGGCCGAGACGCTCGGCGTCGGCGGAACGGCGCCCGCGCCGGCGGCCCCCGCCGCGACAGCGGCGCAGGAGGAGAAACCCGCGGCTGCCGAGCCCGCCGCTCGGCCCGATCCCGCCGGTGTTCCGGTGGCCGCGCTCGCATCCTCGGGGCCGGCCCTCAGCTACGCCGCCAACTGACCGGACGACACGACATTCCAGCAACAGCCGGGGCCGACGATCGCGTGGCACCGACTTCTGCCGCGCCGTGGCCCTTTACAACATTGTGACGGCCCGCCTATCAGAGCCGGAACAAGTCTCGTTTCCGACCCTTCGATCAGGCCCGTTGCCGGGCGGAGCGTCCCAATGTCAGCGGAGAACGGTCCCATGAAGCTCGTCGCGGGCAATTCCAACCGCGCGCTCGCGGAAGCCATTGCCGCTTATCTTGCGACGCCGCTCACCAAGGCCGTGGTGCGCCGCTTTGCGGACATGGAGATCTTCGTCGAGATCCAGGAGAACGTGCGCGGGCAGGACGTGTTCGTGCTGCAGTCCACCTCGTTCCCGACCAACGATCACCTGATGGAGCTACTCATCATCATCGATGCGCTGCGCCGCGCCTCGGCCAAGCGCATCACGGCGGTGCTGCCTTATTTCGGCTACGCCCGCCAGGATCGCAAACCCGGCCCGCGCACGCCCATCTCCGCGAAGCTCGTCGCCAACCTCATCACCCACGCAGGCGCCGACCGCGTGATGACGCTCGATCTCCACGCCGGGCAGATCCAGGGCTTCTTCGACATCCCCACCGACAACCTCTATTCCGCGCCGGTGATGGTGCGTGACATCAAGGAGCGGTTTGACACCTCCAACGTCATGGTGGTCTCGCCGGACGTGGGCGGCGTGGTGCGCGCCCGCGCGCTCGCCAAACGCATCGACGCCCAGCTCGCCATCGTCGACAAGCGCCGCGAGCGGCCGGGCGAGAGCGAGGTGATGAACGTCATCGGCAATGTGGAAGGCCGCTCCTGCATCCTCGTCGACGACATCGTCGATTCGGGTGGCACGCTGGTGAACGCGGCCGATGCGCTCCTTGCCCGCGGCGCCAAGGAAGTCACCGCCTACATCACCCACGGCGTGCTCTCGGGCGGTGCCGTTGCGCGTGTCACCGCCTCCAAGCTCAAGGAGCTGGTGATTACCGATTCCATCCTGCCGACCGAGGCGGTGCGGGTGGCGCGCAATATCCGTGTCGTCTCCATCGCCACCCTCATCGGCGAGGCCATCGCCCGCACGGCGCACGAGGAATCGGTCTCCAGCCTGTTCGACTGAACGGGCCGCACGGGGCATCCGGCGGGCGAGCCGAACCATTTGCCAGCGACGAGATCCGGGAGCATCAATAGCGCCGTGAGCCTCACGGAGCCCGCCATGGCTGAGGACAAGGTTCAGGGACCAGCTTCCTACTTCCCCTCCATCGAGAAGAAGTACGGGCGACCGATCTCGGACTGGCAGAAATATGTGCGGGACGCCTACCCCGCGAAGCACATGGACCTGGTGGCGATTCTGAAGAACGATCACGGGCTGGGGCATGGACACGCCAACGCGATCGTCGCCTACACGCTCGCTCAGGATGGCCTGAAATAGGCGACGGGCTGCCAGACCGCTGAAGGACCTGCTTCCGATGGGCCTGATCCCGCTCTAGCTGCGCGGTGCGTCACCGCCGCCGTTCGTCTCTCCCTCCACCTCTCCCTTGCGCTGCAACCAGAGCATCGCGAGCCAGCAGGAGGAGGCCCAGGCGGCGCCGAGCGCCCAGCCGCCCACCACGTCGGTCGGCCAGTGGACGCCGAGATAGATGCGGCTGATGCCGACGATGACGGTGATGACCGTCGCCCCGCCCAGCAGGAACAGCTTCACCCGCGTACGCTTCTGGGTGCGGGCGAGCAGGGCCGCGAGGGTCAGGTAGACCACCGCCGCGAGCATGGCGTGGCCTGATGGGAAGCTCTGGGAATAGACCGACATGCCGTGGGGCACGAGGTCCGGCCGCGGCCGGTCGAAACCCCATTTCAGCCCCTGCGACAAGATGGTGCCGCCCGCCACCGACACCGCGACGAGCAGGGCAGCGTGGCGCTTGCGGGTGAGCATGAGGAAGAAGATCACCGCCAGCGTCAGCAGGGTGAGCACGCTGGTGCCGCCCAGCGCGGTGAGGTCGCGCATCATCTCCTCCACCCAGGGCGGGCCGAGGGGATCGGACGGATCGGCGGGATTGCGCAGGGCGAGCAGGATGTCCCGGTCGAGGCTGCCCGGCGCGCCTTCCGTCACCTCGTCGGCCACGACGAGGAAGAGATAGAAGGCGAAGGCAATGAAGCCGAGAACGGCCAGCGTCGCCCGCTCCATGGTGCTCACCGAGGCGAGCAGCGGGCCGACGAGGGGAAGGCCTTCGAGACGGTGAAGGCCGCGCTTCAGCAAAGAAAGGGGGGGCTTGTCGCTCACGCGGAGAGGTTTGGCCGGAGTAGGCGCGTGCGTCAACTCCCTAACGGAAAGGGGCGACGCCGGTGCCAGCGCCGCCCCTCCTGAGATCGAAATTCCGGTGAGGCCGTTCAGGCGGCCTGCTGCTTCGGGCGCACCTCGGCGGAATAGGAATCCATCAGCTGGTGGGTGATGCCCGAGGGGGCGAAGGTCCAGTCCGCGATGGAGCCGACCGGGGTCACTTCCGCGGCGGTGCCGGTGATGAAGCATTCCGAGAAATCGGACAGCTCTTCCGGCTTGATGTGGCGCTCGATCACCTCGATCCCATGGCGGCGGGCGATGTCGATCACCGTGCGGCGGGTGATGCCGTCGAGGAAGCAGTCCGGGGTCGGGGTGTGGATCACGCCGTCCTTGACGAAGAACACGTTGGCGCCGGTGCACTCGGCCACGTAACCGCGATAGTCCAGCATCAGCGCATCGGCGAAGCCGCGGCGCTCGGCCCGGTGCTTGGAAATGGTGCAGATCATGTAGAGGCCGGCGGCCTTCGCCCGGCAGGGGATGGTCGCCGGATCGGGGCGGCGCCACTCGGACAGATCGAGGCGCAGGCCCTTGATGCGCTGCTCGGGATCGAAATAGCTCGGCCATTCCCACACCCCGATGGCGAGGTGGATGGTGTTCTTCTGGGCCGCGACGCCCATCATCTCGCTGCCGCGCCAGGCCACCGGACGGACATAGGCGTCGACAAGGCCGTTCTTCTCGAGCGTCGCCTTCTTGGCGGCGTCGATCTCGCCGATGGTGTAGGGGATGGTGAAGTCGAGCATCTCGCCCGAAAGGCGCAGCCGCTCGGAATGCTCGGAGCTCTTGAAGATCTCGCCGCCGTAGGCGCGCTCGCCCTCGAACACCGTGCTGCCATAGTGAAGGCCATGCGAGAGCACGTGCAGCTTGGCATCGGCCCACGGCACGAAGACGCCATCGTACCAGATCCAGCCGTCGCGTTGGTCGAAGGGGACACCCTGAGCGCTCATCTTCTCAACTCCTGTTCAGACCGCGTCGTGCGCGCGGCTTCCCCCCTACGTCACCGCAGCTTTCCAGCGGCCCCGCATGGGGATATCTTTACGCCTGCTTACCAAGCCGGCAAAGCCGCGAAACGATCGAACCGGCCGGGCGATGCCCGCGACCGATCATTTCGTGGAACACGCTCTTTGGGTAACGATCAAAACGAAAAAAGTCAACATGACTGACATAAATTCCGCACTCGCCCTTGCCGGCGCACCCAAGACCGCCGCCGACGCCCCTGCTCCGGCCGCGGCCGACGCTGCACCGCTCGTGGATTTCGTCGAGCTGCTGTTCTTCGCCTATCGTGATTTCGTGGCCGATCCGGACGAGATTCTCGCGCCCATCGGCTTCGGGCGCGCGCACCATCGCGTGGTCCATTTCGTCAACCGGCATCCGGGCATGCGCGTCACGGACCTGCTCGACATCCTGCGCATCACCAAGCAG
>JAEWBL010000323.1 GCA_023391175.1 Pseudomonadota bacterium | reverse complement strand
GTCTCGACCTCATCAGACAACAGAGCCAGAAGGCCTTCGAAGGGACCCACGATGCTTGATAAGGTCGCCCCCGTGGTCCGCCCTCCGCGAAGCGGCTTCGCGGTCGCCCGTGCCGCTCTTGCCGATGGCGCCGATCCCGTGGCGCTGGCGCTTGATGGAGCGGATCGCGCCCAGGCGGCGGCAGGAGACGGCATCTTCACCGCGCTGGTCCCCCGCGCAGAGGTGGAGAGGAAGGCCACTGCCGCCGCCGCCCGCGCGCGGGCCGGCGAGGCGCTCCCACTGCTCGGTCTCACCTTCTCGGTGAAGGACAATCTGCACGTGGCGGGAATGGCGACGACGCTCAATTGCCCGGCCGTCGCCATGGCGCCGCAGGAAAGCGCGCTCGCGATCACGCGCCTTGAGGCGGCGGGCGCCGTGCTCGTCGGCAAGAACACTCTGGATCAGTTCGCGACCGGCCTGAACGGCACCCGCAGCCCCGAGCCATTGTGCCGCAATGCGCTTGACCCAGCCTTCATTCCCGGCGGCTCCAGCTCCGGTTCCGGCGTGGCCGTGGCGGCCGGTCTGGTTTCCTTCTCGCTGGGGAGCGACACGGGTGGGTCGGGACGCGTTCCCGCAGCCTGCAACGGCATCGTGGGGCTGAGACCATCCCTCGGGCTCGTGAGCACGCGCGGCGCCGTCTACAACAGCCCCCTGCTCGACTGTATCCCCATCTTTGCGACCAATGTGGATGACGCAAGCGAGATCCTCGGCCTCATCGCCGGCTATGACCCACTCGATCCGTGGAGCCGCCGCGATGCGGGCACCATCGGAACCGCGCCGGCCCCGACACCCTCGGCGCGCCTCGCCATCCCGCGCGGGGACCAGATGCGCTTCTTCGGCGACGCCGCCGCCGAGGCCGCCTTCGCCGCCAATCTCGACCGTCTGCGCGGGCTCGGCTTCACACTCGAGGAGATCGATTTCGCGCCGTTCGAGGAGGCGGGGCGGCTGGTGTTCCAGTCCGCGCTGGTGGCCGAGCGCCTCGTCGAGTACGACGAGATCATCACCACCCACCGCGACGCCATCCACCCGGCGGCGCTCGCCGCCATCGAGCCGGGGCGCGGCTATTCCGCCAAGCAGGCATTCGAAACGCTGTACCGGATGCGCGAGCTGAAGCGCGTGGCCGAAACCGCGCTCGCCGATTACGCCGCCTTCGTCGTGCCCACGGTGCCCACCATCTACACCATCGAGGAGATGCTGGCCGATCCCATGGGCCGGAACACCGTGATGGGCACCTACACCTATTTCGTCGGTCCCATGGATCTGTGCGCCATCGTGGCGCCAGGCGCTCCGGCGCGCGCAGGCCTGCCCTCGTCGCTCAGCTTCATCGGGCTTGCCGGGCAGGATGGCGTGGTGGCCGGTCTCGCGCGGCAGTTCCAGCGGCAGGTGTAACCCTGCCGCTTCCGCATCCAAGGATCACGCCGCCGGCACGGCGGCGTTCTGCTGGTGGGCGAAGGCCTTCAGCGTTTCTGACCGGATGTGCGCGAAGCATTCCCGCTTGATCGCGACGAACGCCTCCGAGAACTGCACTTCCGGCGTGCGCGGGCGGGGAATGTCCACGCGGATGTCGGCGACGATGCGCCCCGGATTGGCGCTCATGACCACCACCCGGTCGCCGAGGAAGATGGCTTCCTCGATGTCGTGGGTGATGAACAGCACCGTGGTGCGGAACTCCGCCCAGATGTTCAGGAGCGCCTCCTGCATCATGGCCCGCGTCTGCGCATCGAGGGCGCCGAAAGGCTCGTCCATGAGCAGCACGCGCGGATAATTGGCCAGCGCCCGCGCGATGCCCACCCGCTGCTGCATGCCGCCCGAAAGCTCGGACGGATAGTGCTTCTCGAACGCGGTAAGCCCCACCAGCGAGAGAAAGGTTCGCGCCGTCTGCTCGGCCGTCGAGGTGCTGCCGGTCGCCATGAGCGGGCCGAAGGCGACGTTGTCCAGTACGCTCTTCCAAGGGAACAGCGTCGCCTGCTGAAACACCATGCCCCGGTCCGCTCCGGGGCCGCGGATGGTCTCGCCATCCACCTCCAGCAGCCCGCGCGCGGCGGGCACGAAGCCCGCCACCGCATTGAGCACCGTGGACTTGCCGCAGCCGGACGGACCGAGCACGCAGACGAACTCACCCGGCTCCACGTCGAGGTCGAACCGCTCCACCACCGTGCGCCGCGCCGCGCCCTCGCCGTAGGCGATGGAGAGGTCTTTCAGCTGCAGCCTTCCCCGCCCCGGTACGGGGGCGAGGTGCGTGGGCACAGGAACGGGCGCTTCCATGATCGGGCCATCGGGGCCGCCGCTCATTTGCCGAGCGCCTTCGCAAGGTAGGACGGGTCGATGAAGGCCGCATAGCCGGCCCGGTCCAGGACAGTGGGAAGCCGTCCCTGGTCCTTCAGGAAGGTGGCCGTGGCAAGCACCGTGTCGGCGAACTGGCCGATCTGGCCGGGCGTGCCGAGATAGTCCTTCGTGATCTGCTCCGGACACGGCACCATGGTGGTGCCCTTCATCATGCGCTCGGCATCATCAGCGGGCAGGGACAATTCCTTGGCGATGATGTCCACCGTCTCTTTGGGGTGCTTCAGCCAGTAGTCGATGCCCTCGCACTCCGCCTTCACGTAGTCCACCACCTGCGCCGGATACTTGGCGGCGAAGTCGTTCATCACGACGCCCACGTCCCAGGTGGGATAGCCGCGTTTCGCCATCTCACCGCTGGTGAGGAAGATCTCGCCGCCGTTCTTCACGATCTTGTCGAGGTTGGGCTCCCAGATCCACGCCGCGTCGATGTCCTTGCGCAGCCAGGCGGCGACGGCATCGGAGGGCGAAAGGTCGATGAGCTTCACGTCGGTGGGGTTCACCCCCGCCTCCTTGAGCGCGGCGATAAACAGATAATGGGTGGTGGAGCCGAAGGGGGCGGCCGCCGTCTTGCCGGCAAGGTCCTTCAGGGACTTGATGTTCTTGTCCGAGCGCACGGCGAGGGATTCCACCGGGCCGAGCATGTTCAGCACGAAGATGCCCTTGTAGGGCAAAGCGCGGGTGGCGCCGAGGGTGAAGGGCGGGTTGCCGACGCCGCCGAAATCCACCTGGTTCGCCGCCACGGCGCGGTTCATGTCGCCGCCCGAGCCGAACTTGACCCACTTGATCGGCACGCCGGACTTCTCGTGCAGGCCGAGCGCCTTGGTGACGAGTTGGGCATTGACGAGGTTCAGATAGCCGATGGTGATCCCCTCCGGCTTCTGCTGCGCATGCGCGCCAGCCGAAAGGCCGAGGGAGAAGGCGGCGGCGAGCAGAAGAGAGGCCGTGCGTCGAAGCGTGTTCATCTCAGTCTCCAGTCGGCGAAAGGGGGATCAGCGGAAGCGCCAGGGGGTCAGGGCGCGCTCGGCAAGGCGGATGAGGAAGTCGAGCGCCATGCCGGTGAAAGCGAGGACGAACAGGCCCATGATCACGATGTCGCCGAGCAGGAACTTGCTCGCGTCCCAGATCATCCAGCCGAGGCCGGCGGTGGCGGCGACGATCTCGGCGGCAACCAGCACCGTGTAGGTGAAGCCCAGTGAAATGCGCATGCCCGTGCAGATGCCGGGCAGGCAGGCGGGCAGGAAGACGTGCCGAAAGAGCTGGCGGGAGTTGGCGCCCAGGCTTTTCGCCGCCTTCACGTAGCGCGGATCGACACTCGCCGCCGCCTGCATGGAGCTGATGGTCAGCGGCGGCAAGGCGGCGAGGAACAGGATGGCGATCTTGGACGCGTCGCCGATGCCCAGCCACATCACGATAAGGGTATAGAGCGCCAGCGGCGGCAGGGGCCGGTAGAATTCGATCACCGGATCGAACACCGCCTTCACGTCACGGCTGAGACCCATGACGATGCCGAGCGGAATGCCCACGAGGCACGCGAGGCTGTAGCCAGCCAGCACCCGGTAGAGGCTGGCGATCAGATGCTCGTGCAGCAGGCTGCCCTGGTAGCCTACGGTCGCGGTGCGCACGAAGGCCTCCCACACCGCCTTCGGCGACGGCAGGAACAGCGGGTTCACCCATGCATAGTGGGCCGCGAGCCACCACAAGGCGAAGAGCGTGGCGGCAGTCAGCGCAGTCAGGAGCCGTGTGCGGGGGAGAGCCGCCCGCAGCCGGCCCGGCAGCAGCCTTGGCCGGGCCGGGCTTGAGGCGCGCTCGGGAGCGGTCTCCACGGCGCTCATTCCTCCACTCCCAGCAAGTCCATCACGGCGAGCGCAAGGATGCGCGTTGCCGCCACCGCCTTGCCGATGTGGATGCACTCGTTCACCGGCGCCCAACCGTCTTCGCCGGGGCCGAAGGTGATGGCCTTGAAGCCGCGCTCGGAGAAGCGAATCGTGTCGTTGAAGGCGTTCTTGCGATAGAGCTTCGGCTCGCCCGACAGCACCTCGCCATAGGCCTTACGCAGGGTGCGGACGGGCTCGGCATCCGCCTCCTGCTCGCCCGTGCCATCCACGAACAGGGCGCCGGGGAACGGCCGGGCCTCGGCCTTCAGGGTCGGATCGGTGGCGAGCGCGGTGGCGATCACGGCGTTGATGTCCGCCATCACGCTTTCCCGCGTCATGCCGGGGAGGATGCCCACCACCCCCAGCACCGCCTTGCAGCTGTCCGGCGTGAATTGCATCTCGCGCGGCACGCCTCCGGCGATGCGCAGCACCGTGACCGTGGGCGGCGTTCCACCCGCGTGCGGGGCGGGGGTATGGGCGAAGCTCATCTTTTCGAGTTGAGGCAGCAGCTCCATCATCTTGGTGATGGCATTGATGCCCGTATCGGGCCGCCAGAGATGGGTCTTGATACCGGAGGTCTCCACCTCCACGAGGAAGTTGCCGCAATTGGCGATGGCGATGCCCATGCCCCAGCTGCCATCCGGCGTTGTCCAGGCTGTGGGCTCGCAGACGATGGTGTAGTCGGCCTCAAGCCCGCATTCGTCGAGCAGGAAGATGGAGCCGTCCGGCCCGTTCTTCTCCTCGTCCGCCGTGTAAACGCACTTCAGCGTGCCCTTGAGGCGCACGCCCGCCGCGCGGATTGCCTCCACCGCGAGCAGCGTGCAGGCGAGGTTGCCGCGGGTGTCCGACGTGCCGCGCGCATAGAGCAGATCGCCGTGTCGGGTCGGCCGGAAGGGATGACCGCCGGTCATGGTCCAGGCCGCCCAGTCGCCGGCAGGGTAGGTGTCGAGGTGGTCATTGAGGATGAGGGACGGCCCCTCCTCGGCCCCGGCCAGCGCGCCGATGACATTGAGCCGGTGCGGCGTGCGCGCCTTCAGCTCCACCGTGAAGCCGAGCGCCGCCAGCTTGTCGGCGAGCAGCAGAGCGATGCCCTCCTCCCTCCCGCCCGGCAGGTCCGGGTCCAGCGGATTCTCCGCCTCCGGCTGGCCGGCCGGGATCAATTCGCAGGCGAGATCGAGCCACGTCTGCTCGGTGATGAAGGACAAGACCGCGTCACGCTGGGAGATCGCGGCGGGTTGGGGAGTGAGTGCGACGGTCATGGCATCCTCGAATATGGTTTGACCTCAGCAAGGGGGATGCCACTTGCGGAATGCGCAGTTATCTCTTTGGAAAATCGAGCGGTTTTTCCGTTGCAAAGGAATTGCTTTTGAACGGCCTTCGCTCAGTTTCGCGGCCGGAGCCAGGGCGGACCTTAGTCAGGCCGCTCAAAAAATATCAAATCGATAATTTAAATATAAAATAAATTCGTTGCTTGAGGCGGAGAGACCGGCGGCCTTTGCCCGGTCCGCAGATTGTCAGTTGCGGTCGGCCGGCTCCAGCTCGGAAGCCAGGGCCTCGGGCTTCAATATGACCATCAGGCCGCGCCGGTTGGTGAGGATGCCGTCCTGCTGCATCCGGCCGAGTTGCACCGTCACCCACTGCCGTGTGGCGCCGATGAGCGCAGCAAGATCTGCGTGGGTAAAGGCGGCGGCGATGAGGATACCGCGCTCATCCTTCACGCCATAGGTCTGAGCCAGGTGCTGGAGCAGCTGCACAAGCCGTTGCGCCACGGAGCGCGTGCCGAGCATCTGCGCAAAGGCGGAATAGCAGCGGGCCTTGAATACGAGCGCATCGATGATGCCGATGGCGAGGTCCGGCACCTGTCGCGCCAGCTGCCGCAGGCCTGCGCCCGGCAGGAACACCAGCCGGCTCGGCCGAACCGCCGTCGCCGCCCACATGTGGGTGCCGCCGCCGAACACGTCCGGCCCGCCGACGAAATGGCCCTTGGACCAATAGGCCAGCGTGATTTCCCGGCCCGAGGGTGCCACGTAGAAGCTGCGGATCTGTCCGTCTTCAATGACCACGATGCCGTCGTGGTGCTCGCCCTGACGGAAGAGCGGCTCGCCGGCTGAAAGGCGCATCTCCCGCCCATGCATCCGAACGATGGCCTGATCGACCTCCGAGAGCCGCTCGATCAGGCTCGCCTCACGCTGCAGAGGCATTTCCCATTCCGCGAGCAGAATGGGCGCGTCGAGAGCGTCTCCCTTGACGTCATCTTTCGCCATTCGCCCTCGCCGGATGCCCTTTGCGCTTATGGAAGCGATCAGGGTACTGTGAAGGCTGGCGAATGGCATCAGGCGGATCGAGAAAAATTGGGCAGTGACTGTTCTGATAAATTTCAAATCCACCGGGACGATGAATGCCTCTGTTGGGCAATTCCCAGGCGAGCCTCTTGAAGGGCAAATAAATGCTATTCGGCTCGATATTCTAATACATTATCCGCGTCTCGATGGTTGTTTTCATCGGCGGGATGTCGTTGCGAGTTCCTCCGCAATGCAGACGCATCCCCGTCCGCGTTGGCGGATGAGGACGCTCTGCAATTCTGAAAGCCCGGTCGAACCCTAGCCTTCGGCGCGGGAAATAACTGGGAGTTGCGGCGCTTCATCGACGCTGAGGCTGAACAGGTCGGGCCGCGCATAGTGGCCGATGGGGTCGAAATCGAGCTTGGCGCCGATGATGTCGTCGAGGTCGATCTCGGCGGTGAGAATGGTCTCCTCGTCCAGCACGGGCCCAGCGAGAATTTCCCCCAGCGGACCGACGATCACCGAACGGCCGTGCATCATGAAGGCGTCGGGGCTGGCCTGGATGCGGCTGGCGTAGTCCTCCGGAAAATCGCAGCGACGCATCACCTGGCAGGCGCTGATGACGAAGCAGCGGCCCTCCATGGCCACATGGCGCATCGTGGAGATCCAGGTCTCCCGGTCATCGGCGGTAGGCGCGGTCCAGATTTCGACGCCCTTGCCGTAATAGGCGGCGCGCAGCAGGGGCATGTAGTGCTCCCAGCAGATGGCGCCGCCGAGCTTGCCGTAGGGCGTGTCGACTACGGTCAGGGTGGAGCCGTCGCCAAACCCCCACACCAGGCGCTCGGAGCCGGTGGGCATCACCTTGCGATGCTTGCCGAGGAGGCCGTCCGGGCCGAGATAGAGCACGGTGCAATGGAGCGTCCCACCGTCCCGCTCGATGACGCCGACCACCACATGGATGTCATGCTCCGCGCAGGCGGCGGCGAGCTGGTCCACTTCCGGCCCGGGCACCGTAATCGCACCGCGCACGTAGCGGACGAAATCGGTCCGTCCCTCGGCTGTCCGCCGGCCGACGCTGCAGCCGAAATCCAGCCCCTTGGGATAGCCGCCGATGAAGGCCTCTGGGAACACCGCAATCTTCGCTCCCGTGGCGGCTGCATCGGCGATGAGGGCGATGGTGCGCTGGGTCGCTGCAGGGCCGTCGAAGGGGATGGTTGCGGCCTGGACAGCGGCCACCTTGATCCTGGGCATCTCGCTCATTCCTTGTTGTGTGCTGCGCCGTTCCATAGCGGGCGGTCGAGGTCGAAGAGGTCGCGCGTGCGCGTGTAGGCCGTCGGGCCGTGCATCCGGGCGACGAGATCGAGGGCGACACCATCCACCCGCGGACGGGCGGGATCGCCGGTCAGCACATGGGCGGCATAATGGGCGTGCAACACCTCGCCAACGACCAGAAGCTGGCCCGGGCCGGTGTCCAGCATATGGGTCATCCGGCATTCGAGAGCGACGGGGGATTCCGCGATGCGGGGGGGACGCACACCAATGCTGGGCACGGATCGAAGCCCCGCCAGCGCGATCTCATCCACCTCGGGCGGGGCATCCACGCAGGTCACGTTCATGGCCTCGACGAGGGCGTGGGGCACGAGATTGACGACAAATTCGCCGGTGGCGCGGATGTTGGCGGCGGTGTCCTTCTCCCGCTCCGGCCGCGCCAGAATGCCCAGCGCCACGATGGGGCGATCCGCGCCGAAGACGTTGAAGAAGGAGTAGGGCGCGGCGTTCACCACCCCATCCGCGCTCATGGTGACAACCCATGCGATGGGCCGCGGGAGAACCGCGGAGGCCAAAAGCCGATAGCGCATCTCGGCGGAGAGCGTGCTGAAATCGAAATGGCGCATGGCGGGGCCATCCGGGGGCGCCACGTCCTGTGTCTGGGTATGGGTCATGATGTCCCTGCGGCCGGCGGCGAGCACTCTCACCGGCCGGCGGAAGACAGCCCGCGCCCGAGGCGGGGCCGTCGTCTCCGTGGTGACGGGGGCGACATCAGGCGCGAAGAATCTTCACGCTCTTCACGTCGAAGCTGCCGGTGGCGATCTCCTTGTCCACCTCGCCGGCGATGGCCGTATTGATGAACTTCGGCACGTCAGGCAGGCGCGGCAGAAGCTTGGCTTCCACGCCCCACTTGGCCAGCGTCTCCATCTGCGCGATCTGGGCCGGGGACAGCGCGACCTTGATGTCGGCGAAGGTCTTCGCGCTCCACGCTGGATCGTAGCTCGACGCCTTCTGGAGCACGGGTTCCGGAATGTTCTTGGCCGGCTCCAGCGAGCGGAACCAGCTGTTGGCGAGGTCATTGTTCTGCGCGGCGAAGAATAGCGCCTGCGCATTGGCGAGCAGCAGACGGCGCAGCACATCCGGCTTCTGGAGGAAGCGGTTGTTGGCGGCGAGCACGATGACCGGGCTCAGGTTTTCCGAGACGACAACCGCATTTCCCGTGCTCTCGAAGAAGCTCACGAAGGGGTCATAGGTGAAGAACGCGTCGATGCGCTGGGCGCCCACGGCATCGGCGAGTTCCGCCGGGCCGACGTTCACGAAGGTCATGTCCTTGCCGGGCACGAGGCCGGCCTTCAGCACGGCATCCTGCGCATTCTGGAAGGCCGTGATGCCGAAGGTGCCGTAGACCTGCTTGCCCTTCAGGTCCGCCATCTTGGTGATGCCGGACTTTTTCGTCGCCAGCACTGCCGAGCGGAAGCGGGCCTGCGAGGACACGGTCGTCACCGGCGCGCCGATGGCCATGGTGGTGACGGCGGCGAAATCGGAGAGCGTGCCCACGTCACCCGCGCCGGACACCAGCGCCTCGGTGATGGCGGGCGAAGCCGCGAGCTGGATCATCTCCATCTTCAGCCCGTTGCGCGCGGGGATGTCCGTGCGCATCAGCACATGGGCGATCTGGGCCGACACGGTGGTCGTGTTGAACCAGCACATGCGCACCACGTCCCCTTCCTGCGCGCGCAGGATCGAGGGGGCTGCCAAAGGAAGGGAGGCGGCGAAACCGGCGGCCAGCTGGCCGAAACGGCGGCGCGAAAGTCCTGAGGTCACGATTATTCCCCTTTCTGCCATTCCGGCTTGAGCGTTTCCCACAGGTCGTTGACCGTGGAGACGAACCATGGATCGGACCGCATCTCGGCCGTGCGGGGCCGCGGCAGCGGTACAAGAACCTCCTCGCGCACCCGCCCCGGACGCGGGCTCATCACCACCACGCGGTCGGCCAGGAACACCGCCTCGTCGATACCGTGGGTGACGAAGATCACCGTCTTGCCGGCCTCCGACGAGATGCGGGCGATCTCCTCCTGCAGCAGCACGCGGGTCTGCGCATCGAGCGCGCCGAACGGCTCGTCCATGAGCAGGATGTCGGGATCGGGCGCGAGCGCGCGGGCAATGGCGGCGCGTTGCTTCATGCCGCCGGACATTTGGTGCGGAAACTTGTCCTCGAACCCATTCAGGCGAACCATGGCGATGAGCGACCGGGCGATCTCGGCCCGCTCCGCCTTGCCCATGCCCTTGGCCTTGAGGCCGAACTCCACGTTCTGCTGCACCGTCATCCAGCCGAACAGGGCGTAGTCCTGAAACACCACCGTGCGCGAGGGACCGGGCCGGGTGATCGGCCGACCATCCTGAAGCAGTTGCCCGCTGGTGGCGGACTGGAAGCCGGCGATGATGCCGAGCAGGGTGGACTTGCCGCAGCCGGACGGCCCCAGCAGCGAGATGAACTCACCGCGCCGGATGCGGAGCGTCACGCCATCGAGGGCGATGACAGGTTCTTCGGTCTTGGACCCGTAGACCTTGCCGACATTGCGAATGTCGATCTGCACATCCTCGGGCGAGAGCTGCGGCGCGAGGGCCGGGGCGGCGGAAGACATGAGGGAGGCGCTGGCAAGCATGGCTGTTCCTTTCGCTGTCCTCAGCTGCGCTCGGAGGGCGCCCAGGCGTTCACCCGCCGCTCGATGCGCTCGAGAATGGCGGACATGGCGAAGCCGACGAGGCCGATGGTGACCATGCCGGCCACCACGTTGTTGATCTGGAACAGCATGCGGGACTGCTGGATCAGGTAGCCGAGGCCGGTCTGCGCAGCGATCAGCTCCGCCGTCACGACGCACATCCAGCCGACGCCGAGGGCGATACGCAGGCCGGGCAGAATGATCGGCAGCGAGGCGGGGATCAGCACGTCCCAGAACAGCTGCCAGGGCTTGGCGCCGAGGCAGAGGGCCGCGTTCATCTGGTTGCGATCGAGCCCGCGCACGGCGGTGTAGGTGGCGACGAAGGCAGGGAAGACGGCGCCGAGGAAGACGAGGAAGTAGGACGCCGCGTCCCCGAGGCCGAACCAGAGGATGGTGATCGGAATCCAGGCGAGCGGCGGAATGGGTCGCAGGGCCTCCACCACCGGCCGTACGAAATCCGACACCGACCGCCACCAGCCGCAGACGAGGCCCAGCGCAAGCCCCACCACGCAGGCGAGCAGGAAGCCGACGGCGACGCGCTGGAGGCTGGCGGCGAGATGAATCCACAAGGAGCCGTCGAGGGCCATGTTCCACAGCGCCTGCGCCACGGAGAACGGCGACGGCAGAAGGAAGCCGTCCACGAGGCCGAGCCCCGTCACCGCCTGCCAAAAGGCGAAGAAGGCTGCGAGTCCCAGCCCCGCGCGGACCGACTTGTCAGCGAACAGCCGGCTCCAGAGGACCTTGCGGCCGGCAGGCGCCGATCTGTCGGGAACCGCCGTCATCGCGCTCGCTTCAGCGTTCGCTCCCATCCGGACCTCCTCCTTCACCCCGCCTAGCGGCGGCACGTCAATGCGATCAGCCATGACCGAAGGCTAATTTATGTCGGTCATTTCCGTCAATTCACAAAGGCGGCGAAGATGATGATTCATCGGGCAAAAATGCCCACTGATCCGATCAAAGCGATAGCAACCCGCTTATTCTTTGGGCGCGTCGTTTGAAATTTTATCGGCTAAAACCGATGATAGACCTCTCCGGCGAGATCGGACATGCTGCGTCCATCGGGGGAAAGTGACAGTGACGGCGGACATCGAAGAGAAGCTGGCCCGGATCGGCATCACCGGGACGCTCTACAAGCTCTATCTGACGGCGGTCGGCCTCGGCGGCGCGTCCATCACGGAGGTGGCGGCGAAGGCGGGGCTGGCGCGCACCACGGCGCACGACGCGTTGGCCAAGCTGGAGGAAGAGGGGCTGATCCGGTTCGTGGACCACGGAAAGCGGCGCTTCGTGGTCGCGCAGGACCCCGGCGTGTTGCTGGAGCGCATCGAGGCGCGCCGGCAGATGCTGGAAGATGTCATGCCGGTGCTCAGGTCCATGTACCACCACGAGACCGGCAAGCCGAACGTGCGCTTCCATCCCGGCCCGGAGGGCATCCGCACGACCTTGTGGGATACGCTCTCCGGCGGCGACGCGGTGCTGCGGGCCACCCTCTCCATGAAGGAGCTGATGGCCGAGCCGGGCCTCGACGAGATGGAGCGATATCTGACCGAGCGCGCGCGCCGCGGCATCTGGCTGCACGTGATCCGCTCTGCGGAGCGCGACATCGCGCCCATCTGGCCGTCCAGCCAGGAGCAGCGGCGCGAACTGCGCTACGCGCCGCCCGCCCACCAGCTGGCGATGACCTGCTTCATCTACGGCAACAAGGTGGCGCTCATCTCCTCCGCCCGCGAAAGCTACGGCATGATCATCGACAGCGCCGAGTTCGCGGCGTTCCAGGCGTCCATGTTCGATGCCATGTGGAGCCTCAGCATCCCGACGTGACGAAGGGCATCATCCCTTCGTCCCTCGCAGAAGCCGCAGCGCGTTTGCGGTGACGAGCACGGTCGCCCCTGTGTCGGCGAGGATCGCCGGCCACAGGCCGGTGATGCCGGCGATGGTGGTGACCAGGAACACCGCCTTCAGCCCCAGTGAGAGGCCGATGTTCTGGCGGATGTTGCGCATGGTCCGTCGCGACAGGTCGATCATACCGGCGATATCCCGGACGCGGCCATGCAGCACGGCGGCGTCCGCCGTCTCCAGCGCCACATCGGTGCCGCCGCCCATGGCAATGCCGATATCGGCCGCGGCCAGCGCCGGCGCGTCGTTGATGCCGTCACCCACCTTGGCGACGACCTCCCCCTTCTGCTTCAGCTCGGAGACAATGCGCTGCTTGTCCTCCGGCAGGAGGCCGGCGCGCACCTCGATGCCCAGCACCCCGCCGATGGCGGCGGCGGTCCGGGGATTGTCCCCCGTCAGCATCATCGTGCGCAGCCCGCGAGTCTTCAGCGCCGCAAGTCCCGCCGCCGCATCCGCGCGCGGCTCGTCGCGCATGGCGATGGCACCCGCCAGCGCGTCGTCCACGATGAGGAGGGACACGGTCTTGCCCTCGTCGTTCAACGCCGCGAGGCGAGCCTCCAGCGCGCGATCGAGCGCCACCCGCGTAGCCCCCGCCGCGACGGAACCGAGGAACACATCGCGCCCTTCGACGAGGCCCGTCACCCCCTTCCCACCCAGCGCGCGGCTATCCCTCGCGGCGGGAATCGTCAGGCCTTCAGCGGCCGCGCGCTCAAGAATGGCCTTCGCCAAAGGATGGCTCGACCCACCCTCCAGAGCGGCGGCAAGGCGCAGCACGTCCTGATCCGGCAGCGCGAGGCCAATGACATCCGTGACCTTGGGGCGGCCCTCGGTGAGCGTGCCGGTCTTGTCGAGGCACACCATGGTGACCTTGCCGGCCGTTTCCAGCACCGCGCCCCCCTTCAGGAGCAGGCCCCGGCGCGCGCCGGCTGAGAGGCCCGAGGCGATGGCCGCTGGCGTCGAGATGACCAGCGCACACGGGCAGCCGATGAGCAGGATGGCGAGGCCCTTGTAGACCCATTCGCCCCAGTCACCGCCCATCAGCAATAGCGGGATGGTCGCCACCAGCGCGCCGATGACCACGACAGCGGGGGTGTAGATGCGCGAGAAGCGGTCGATGAGCCGCTCCGTGGGCGCCCGGGCCTCCTGCGCCTCTTCCACCAGCTTCACCACCCGGGCGATGGTGTTGTCCTCGGCGGTCGCGGTCACGCGGACAGTGAGCGCCGCATCGCCGTTCACGGTGCCGGCGAAGACGTTCGCGCCCACACCCTTGGTCACGGGGGCGCTCTCGCCGGTGACCATGCTCTCGTCGATCCCGCCCTCTCCCGCGAAGATCGCGCCATCGGCTGCGATGCGGTCGCCGGGGCGCACGAGGATGGTGTCGCCCACGGCGAGCTGCGCCGCGGGCACCTCCACGAAATCGCTGCCCCGCGCCACCAGCGCCGTCTTCGGCACCAGCGCCGCGAGCGCCTTGATGCCATCGCGGGCACGGCCGGCGGCGAAGCCCTCCAGCAATTCGCCGACGAGGAACAGGAACACGACGGCCGCAGCCTCCTCCGCCGCGCCGATGATGACCGCACCCACGGCGGCGATGGTCATCAGCGTCTCGATGGCGAAGGGCATGCCGACGGCCACCGCCGCAAATGCCCGGCGCGCGATGGGGACCAGGCCGACCAGCATGGCGGCGATGAACAGCGGCGTCTGGACCTGCGGCAGCACCAGTCCGGCGAGGAAGGCCGCCGCAAAGGCGGCGCCGCTGGCAAGGGTCAGCCGCAGCTTGCCGTTGGACCAGAAGCCGCCCTCGCCCAGTTCGGCGCCATGGGCGTGATCGTGGCGGGCGGCGGGTGCCGTCTCATCTGGATGACCGGAATGATCGTGGCGGGCATGGGTTTCCCGGGCGTGATCTTGCCCAGCGCGATCTTGCCCGCCGTGGTCATGCGCCGTGTGATCGTGGCCGCCATGATCGTGGCTCCCGAGGCCGGGCCCATGATCGTGCCCGCAGCAGGCCTCGCGTGCCGCGACCGGAGCCGACGTGTGGGCGGGCTCGGCATTCGCGAGCATGAGGCCATAGCCCATGGGCTTCAGCCGCGCCGGCAAGGCAGAAAGATCGGCACCAGAAACGTGCCGCACGACCAAGGTCGCCGCAGCCACGGACACGCGCGCCTCCGCCACCCCGTCCAGACGGCTTGCAACGGCCTCGATCTTCGCTGCGCAGGAGGCGCAGTCCATGCCCGAGACGCGATACCGGGTCTGAACCTGACTGGCTGTCATGATGCCGCCTTTCCTTTGGTCATGGTGGCAGCCTAGATGCTCTAGCGACTAGAGGAGCAAGCCCCATGGCAGCAGCACCGGTCCCTGCTCACCTGACCATCGGCGAAGCCGCCCGCATCAGCGGCGTGAAGGTGCCCACCATCCGCTTCTACGAGGAAACCGGCCTGCTGCCCCACCTGCCGCGCAGCGAAGGCAATCGCCGGCTCTACGACGATGCGCAGGTCAAGCGCCTCGCCTTCATCCGCCATGCCCGCGAGCTGGGCTTCGGCCTCGACGCCATCCGCACGCTGCTGACCTTGCAGGATCGCCCCGACCAGCCCTGCGCCGAAGCGGACGCCATCGCCGGCGCCCGGCTCGACGAAGTGCGGCGGCGGATCTCCTCGCTCAAGGCGCTGGAGGCAGAGCTGGAGCACATGGTCCATGCCTGCGCGCACGGCCGGGTGGCGGAATGCCGTGTAATCGAGATACTGGCCGATCACGGCCAATGCACATTTCATGGCGGGCCAGAGGTTACGCCGGGAGCTGTCCCGCATCCGGTGACGCAGGCCCAGCCCAGCAAGGGGACACGCCGACGCTAGAGGCTCTACTCCGCCTCTTCACCGATGCGCACCCGCCCCGCCAACGCGCTGCGTCGAAGCCGGCTCGGCGATGTGCTGGTCCAGCGACGGATGGCGCGACTGAAGCTGGCGTTGGACCCATAGCCCACCTCCGCCGCTACGGCGCGAATGGCGCTGCCGTTGGCTGTGAGACGGGCGATCGCCTGCTCGGCGCGCACCTTATCCACCAACTCGGAGAGGCTGGTCCCCTCCCCCGCCAGTCGACGCTGCAGCGTGCGCCGGCTCATGAAGGCAAGCTCGGCGATGCTGGCGAGCCCCGGCTCCGCCCGCGCCTCAATGAGGCCGGGCAGGATGGCGGCGATCGAGCCCGCCAACGTGCCGTCGCCGCGGATCACTGCGGCTCCCGGAGGGACGACCGCATCGGCAAGCTGACGGCCGTTCACATAGGGCCGGTCGAGCACCGCATCGGAAAAATGCATGGTCACCGTCCGGTTCGCCGCGGGCACAGTCTCGCAGCCGAATTGTGTGCCCATTCCCTCCACGCCGTGAAGCGGGTGAGGGCTCAACTCGACCCGCTCGACCAGTGACCCGGCAAGTCCGGTGCGCTGAACCACAGTGCGGATCAGCGCGGCCACGTATTGTTGCACGTAGGACAGATGCACCAGGTCCACGGGCACGCGAAAGGCATGGCGCACCGCGCCGCCGCCGGGAGTTGGCGTCAAAGTGAACAGCTCATGTGAGCCGTGATGCTGATAGGCGCGCTCCACCTTGATAAAGGCCTCGCGCGGCGTGCGGGACGACATGACGACCTGCCCCAGCAAACCGAGTTCCTCGATCCCGGCATGGGCCACCATGCGGCACGGCACATCATGGCCTTCGCGCCGAACCACATCCATCAGCAGGCGGATTCCCGCCATCAGGGGGATCGGACGATCGCGATCTTCGATAAGGCCGGCCGGCAGCCCGGCATCACGGAGCATCCGATCGAGCGGATGGCCGCCATCCTGCAGCCAGACCATGATCGGCGCGATGGCGGCCGCGCGCACCAGGGGCAGAGTGGTGGTCACGATCGATCTTCTCTCGCTCTCTTTCCGACGAAACGGTTATGCCCTCGCGAGCCCGACTGGGGTGGGGCGGCCGCCGCGCAAGCTGAACCGTGACCATGCCTGTTCCCATATTTTCGTCGTGGCGCGCAAGGTCAAATCCCGCCTGGCGTGCGGACTTGTGTTCACACCCGCGCGAAGCTGGCCGACATGCCGATCGTCAGAGGTTGCATGACGCGGACGCGAAATCCGGGGCATGCCCTTGCGCAAGCCCAACCAATGCCGTGGCGTCGGCGCCACACCTCGCCGGGAATAGCGCGCAAGGGGCAGTTCCACAGCCGTGCTTGCGCTAGAGTGCGGCCATTGGCGGGGGCCAAGTGGCGGGGTGACGAGCCGCGCCGCGAGACGCCGCGGTGCGGCGTCAGGTCAAGACGGGGGAATTATGGTCGGGGGGTATCAATCCGGAATGAAGGTGGCGGATCGTTTGCGCGGCGCGGATGCCATGGCCGGCACGCG
>JAEWBL010000263.1 GCA_023391175.1 Pseudomonadota bacterium | reverse complement strand
CAAGGCCGTGCTGGAACGGATCGGTTTCCCCGTGACCGGCCTGACGGGTCGGGTGCGCTGGATGTCGCCGGCGGACAGCCCGCTCAGCCCGCGCGAACATATGCTCCTGCGCGTGGAGGCGGATGGCGCGCCGCGTCTGGTCGATGTGGGCTTCGGCGCCTGCCTTGTCGATGAGCCGCTCGGCTTCGTGACGGACATCGAGCAGCCTACGGCCATGGGCACGTTCCGCCTGAGCGCCTCCGATGGCCTTTTCACCCTCGAGGCGCGCCAGCCGGCTGGGTGGCGGACCATGTATGTGTTCGATCTGGTGCCCCAGATCCATGCCGATTACGAGCTCGGCAACTGGTACACGTCAACGAGCCCCCACGTGCCCTTCGTCAATATCCTGATCCTCGAGCGCCTGTCGGCCGACAGGCGGCACAAGATCATCGGGGACCGGTACATCATCGAAGGCCGTGAAGGCGCGCGGCTGGAAGAGCGTCCCATCGAGGACGTCGATCAGCTGACCCGATTGTTGGACGACGTCTTCGGCATTTGTCCGCCCGTGCCGGCGGCCGACCTGCTGGCCCGCGTCTCGCGCCGGGCGCGCGGCTGATCGACATCAAGGAGCGAGGTAACCGGTATGAAACTTTCCCTCGAGACCTCGCCCCCGTCTATTTCACCGTCGCCCTGTTCGTGATCTGGGAGGCGACCTGCCGATTAATGGTTCCGCTTCAGCTCGATAGCCCCTAGACCTCGACGTGGCGCGCTGCCGTTATGACCCGGGTGCGCCTGCGCTTTGGACAAGTGGGTCGGATCAGATGCAAAATATGAGTTTGCACGTTTCGCCAGGATCACGGCTGAGGCAGGAGTGAAGGCCGTCGGCTACGGATAATCGTCGATACGTACCGACCTGCACCGGTCGAGGCCCGCACTCGGAGTGGGGTCTCGGCCGCCGATCTCACAGGGTCATCCGGCGCTGCCGAGCGCGAGCCGTCTAGCCACCAGACGGCAGTTCGCTGCGCGATTCTGAACCTGCGGATTCACCGTCCTAGTAAATCACAACGCGGTTTCTGCCCGCGCCTTTGGCCTCGTATAGCGCGCGATCCGCCCATGTCACGAGTGCGGCCCCCGAGGAAGACGGCGGCATCATCGCCGCCGCAACGCCGATGCTCACCGTTACCTTGTCCAGGGCCGGCTCATTCGGACAGGGGTCCATCGAGGCAATCGCCAGCCGCATGCGCTCGGCGATAAAGCTGGCGCCGCCCGCCTCGGTAGCCGGCAGAATGACGGTGAACTCCTCACCGCCGTAGCGTGCAGCGAAGTCGCCGGGCCGGCGGATGGAGCGCGAGATTTCCTTGGCGATCCGCGCCAGCACCACGTCGCCCACTGCGTGTCCAAAGCGGTCGTTGACGCGCTTGAAGTGGTCCACATCGACCATCAGCACCGCAAGGGAGGTGTGGTGTCGGGCGGCGCGGCGCACCTCTGAAGCGAGAGCCAGATCAAATGCACGGCGATTGGGCAGGCCTGTGAGCTCGTCCGTGACAGCCAGAATTTCCAGCTGTTCCTCGACTTCCTGGCTGCGTATCAGCGCGAGGCGAAGCGTGCGGATCAGAACGATGAGCAGCACGCACATGCCGGCCGTCAGCGCCGAGGAGATCAATGCGCCTTCCGTCCATTCCGCCATGGCCGCCGCTGGCGATATGCCCACGGAAAGAAGGAGCGGGAAGTCGCCGATGATGGTGTCCAGATAATAGCGGTCGATACCATCTAGCTGCGACCGTTCACTGAACTGCTCTCCGGGCTTCGCCATCATCCGTTGAAATACGGGCGAGCCCGCGACGTTGAGGCCCGTATTCCCTTTCCCGTCAGTCGATGGCGACCGAAGTATGACTGTGCCATCGGTGCGCGTGATGGCGATGACGCTTTCGGGACCAAGATTGACGGTGTCGAGAAGAGACTGAAAAAAAGCGATGCGAAGAGCCGCGGCCACGACTCCCTCGAACATGCCGTCCGGTCCCGAGATGCGCCGGCTCAAGGCTATGCTCGGATCATTGTCACGCAGCCGGCTCCTGAAGGGCGCGCTCACATAGGTGCCGGCGTCCTCTTTCAGTTGGGCCTTGAAATAATCCCGGTCGGCAAAATTCATCCGACGCGGCTTCGGCGATTCCGATTCCTCAGTGAGGTTTCCGCTGCGATCAAGGATCACGAGCGCTCCAAGGAACCGCGCGCTGGCAGCTCGGTCGAAGAGCACCATCCGCCGGAGCTCAGGCGTCAAGTCTCTCACCCCCTCCGCCCCGAAGGCCTCCTCGGCGCCGCGCAGGGTCAGATCGATGACGGCCAGGTTGCGGTCGATGTTGGCAGCCACGGTATTCATCACATTCTGCGCAGAATGGACTGCCAGCAACCACGTGGCCTGATATGACCGCCAGAGCGTAAGCACTTGCGCGAGAAGGATAACCGCAATCAGAGCTGCCACAATCAGCGGCACATACGCCCCGGCAACCAGACGCCGCATCATAGACCTGCCCGGAGCAACCAGAACGACACCCTGACTGCCGCAAACATGCACATTGGCCTGTGAAATGACAACCGTACTGAGAAACGGGGGCAGGAGAAGCGAGCGGCATTCTGGCGCGGCGCGGCCTCGCTCGACGGTAGGAGCTAGCGCCGACCTCCAAGGCGCAATACATGATGCCCTAGCGGTAGCTGGCACTCAGCCCAGCCTATCGCTCCCGGCATCCCCCATGCCCGGGATCCGGCCTAACCCCCAAGGGCCGGAGGACGCGGAGCCGGGAAGAGCGCCCCCGCCAACTCCCGGCTCCGCTCCGATCACTGAAGAAAAATCCCCGCCGTTGAACAAAGTCACGATTGCTCGCACTTTTGACGGCGAGCTGAGGTGTTGCGTGTATAAGCTGATGGCCCGCCTCTAGCCCTGACCGAGGCGGGCGGAAGCCGGGTGGTCTGCCCCCCGTGGGTCGCCCGGCTTACCATTCCTCTTTGAATTTTCCGCCTCTGCTTTGATCAATAGTCCGCCTGACGTAGCTGCGTGCACGTGGTGACACGAGCGGAGATTAACCGTTCGGTGGCAAAAAGCGGTAACGGCGTGCACCTTCATCTGAACGTGCGTATCGCACCATCGAAAAGGAATGCTAAGAAGGCTTCCGGAACGGAGGCCATTTACCAAGAATCCTTCCTACAGGAACTTGTTGACGGCATCCTGCGAGGCCTGTTCGCAGCCTTGGTGCTCATCGTAGCCGTGCGGCTGGCCAAGCCGCGACTGGAGCGGTTGGACCCCAAATACGTCGAATTTGGTTGCGGCCTTCTGTTCGGCCTTCTCTCCGTCGCCGTCATGGCGCTGCCGCTGCCCATTTCCCCCACAGAAACGACCGACCTTCGGGTCATTCCCGTGGTCCTGGCAGCGCCTGTCGCAGGTCTGTGGGCCGGTGCCGTTGCTCTCGTAATCGCGCTGGTCGGTCAACTGACGTTTGCCGGAACGCCGCATGCGCCTGGCTTGGCGTCCATGGTGGCAGCTGGCGCTGCCGGGTTTGCGATCGCATGGTGGATGGGCTGGCGGCTTGCAGTTTCCGAGCAGGACACACATCCAATGCGACCGCGCCATCTCCTGGCGCTGGCCGCAGGTGCCGCACTTGCCGCCTTGCCTGCCGAGCTTCTCGGCGTTGGGAAGCCTTCCGGAGACGCCGCCGACGGCACCTTGACCTGGATTTTTCACGGCCTGCTGGTCCCGGGAGCGACCTTTGTGACCGGGGCGCTGGTGATGGACGCGAAGCGTCAACGCACGGTCGACAGAAGGCTGCTTGCGGAGGAGGTGCGGACGGCGACGCTGGCCGCAAATATTCCTGGTGTCCTGTACCAGCGAAGCACCGACGCAGAGGGCAAGACGGTTTTCCGCTATATGAGCCGCCGCGCATTGCATCTGTTCGGGCTGGAGCCCGAGGCGATCCTGGCGGACGCGGATGTCTTCTTCTCCCACGTCCACCCTGATGACCGTGACGCTCTCAAGCAGGTGCTGCTCAAGGCGCAGACCCATGCCGAAGAGCCCATCGTCTTCGAATGTCGCTTCATTCGGCCGGATGGCCGCATGATCTGGGTTCAATCCCGGTCGCAGGTGAACCTGGAGGCTTCCCAACAACTGGGCCGGGCCGTTGCCGAAGGGGTGGCAATCGACATCACCGACCGCAAACTTGCGGAAGCCGAGGCGGAGGAAGCCCGACGACTCGCGCTGCATGCAGCTGAGCACGATCCACTAACGGGACTTCCGAACCGCCAGGGCCTTCGCCACCTCGTTGCAGACGATGACCTCACAAGCGGCCATTCCGGGCTGCTGATGGTGATGGATCTGCGCAGCAGTAAGCTCGTCAATGACCTGTTCGGCAGCAGCGGCGGCGACGAGCGCCTTTTGGAGACCGCCCGCCGGCTGCGGGATGCGACGCCGGCCGAGGGCATCGTGGCGCGAACCGGGGACGACGAGTTCACCATCTATCTGGATGACACGGCCTTGGCTGTGCCTCCTGACGTTCTCGTGGCCGACCTGATCGCGGCGGTCGCGCAACCCTTTCGCTTGTCCGGACAGCTCGTGCCCATGCGGGCTGACGCGGGATATGTGGTGCGTGACAGCGACCTCACTGATTGGGAGAGCGTCGTTCGTGCGGCCTCGGCAGCCCTTGAAGAGGCCCGAAGCGGCAAGGAAGCCGCCGTTGTCTGTTTCAACCTCAAGCTGAAGGTCCAGCGGGGCGAGCGACGGGCCTTCGACCTCCGACTTGCCCAAGCCATCGACAATCATGAGCTCGCCGTTTTCTGGCAACCGATCTGCGCCGCCTCGAATGGAGCGCTGCTGGGGCGCGAGGCACTCGTCCGGTGGGTTCAACCCGATGGCAGCCTGATCATGCCGAACAGCTTCATTCCGAGGGCCGAAGCGACGGGCCTGTGGCCGGCTCTCGATGCCTACATGCTGCGGCGGGCATGCGCGGAGGCGGCTCAATGGAAAAATGACGTCTGGATCTCCGTGAACATGTCTCCAGGCTGGCTGATGGTAGGCAACCTCGTGGACGAGGTGCGCGCGGCGCTGGAGCAAACCGGTCTTCCTGCTGAACGCCTGTGCATCGAGGTTACCGAACGGGCGCTGGTGGAAGACCACGCTTTGGCGGCCAAGCAGATCGGGCGCTTGCGGGCCATGGGCGTGTCGGTCGCGATCGACGATTTCGGCACCGGATATTCCTCTCTCAGCTACCTGAACCGTCTGCCCATCAGCAAGCTCAAGATCGACAAGTCGTTCGTTGACGAGATCGAGACCAGCACCCGCGCTCGCGATGTGGTCGAGACCATTATCGACCTGTGCGCCAAACTCTCGATCCTGAGCGTCGCCGAGGGTGTTGAAACAGACAATCAGTGGGCATGGCTGAAGACCCATGGCTGCACGGCCATCCAAGGCTATATTGTGGGCAAGCCCGCACCGGTGAAGGCGCCGCTCGTCGAAACGCCGGCAAGCTCGTTGATCCGGGACTGAGCGTGCCCGGACCTAGTGGGTCGTTCCACGCTTAGGGCAAGCCATCTCAAGCCACCGCAAAGCTTGAGTGCGCAGCTCTTCCGTTACGTAATTCGCCGGCTTATCCTGTGCGCTGGAGCAATGCCGTGCCGGGTTACGCTGAATGACTGTATTCGGCATGTGTTTTGCTTGAACCGAGGCGGTCGCTGCAAACGAGGAAAGCCCCCACTCTCCATCGCGGCGACAGGGCTGGGCCACCATGGGAAACAACTTCGATCCCGACTATCTCGCCGGCAAAGACGGCGCCACCCACTACGTGCCGGTCGACCGTGCGGAATATGACCGTGGGGTTGCCGAACGCGAGGGGCGAAGCGGACGCGGCGTCAACTGGGGCAACGGCGGGGCCGGGTTTCCGATCTTCTTCCTTGCCTTCATTCCGATCCTGCTCGCTGCCGGCTACGTCGTCGCGGTGCCACTCTATCCGGTCGCGGGCACGATCACGTTGGTTCTCGCCTATGTGTTCTCGCTGGTCGTCGGCATCGATCTCTACTCCGACCAGGGGGTGACGAACCTTGTGGAGACCGTACTGATCTGCATCCCGATCTATCTGGTTGCTCTGATCCCCGAAAGCAGGGCGGCACGCAATCCGCGGTATCGGACCATACGGCACTGGGTGCGCGTGGTCGGGCTTGGCTTTGCCCTCAACGAGGTGATCCTGCCGACGTTGGCGATGTGGGTGAAGGGCGGCGATTCCCGCGAATATGTCGCCTGGGGCTTGTTGGCGGGCGGCTTTACTCTGGGCAAGCTGATGTGGCTCATCGCATCGATGGCGCTGGTGCATGTCTTCTTCCGCTGGTGGGGAACGCGCGGAATTGTCATGAATATGGGCCGCCGTTTTGGACGACGGAGCCCTATGTGACATAGCGCCTAGCGAAGCCGGGCCTTCGCGAGAAACAAATTGATCATGGCCGGACCTTGATCGCTGAAGCCGGCATGCGCCGATGATGCACCGGCATCCGCACTAGCCGGACATCCATCACAGGCACGGACACGGCGCGTAAGCGTTCTGCGGGGTTGCACGCACCTCGCCGGTCCGTCTAATCTGTCCGCAAGGGGCTCCCGCGATTGCCCCGTGAGGCGCCAGCCTGAAATCGCGTCCTTTCTCCCCTCTGCCCAGGGA
>JAEWBL010000239.1 GCA_023391175.1 Pseudomonadota bacterium | reverse complement strand
GAGCATCCTGGGTCAGGTCAAGCGGGAAGCCGTAGGTGTCATAGCGCTTGAACGCGACCTCGCCCGGGAAGCTGGCGCCGGAAACGCGGCCCTGGCTCTCCTCCTCGAGGATCGAGAGGCCGCGCTCGAGCGTGCGACGGAAGCGCGTCTCCTCCAGCAGCAGCGTCTCTTCCGCCAGCGGCTCGGCGCGCACGATCTCGGGATAGGCCCGGCCCATCTCGCGCACCAGGATGGGCACGAGGCGGTGCATCAGCGGGTCCTTGGCGCCGAGCAGCTGCGCGTGGCGCATGGCCCGGCGCATGATGCGGCGCAGGACGTAGCCGCGCCCCTCGTTCGAGGGCAGCACGCCATCGGCGGTGAGGAAGACCGACGCCCGCAGGTGGTCGGCGATCACCCGGTGGCTCGCCTTCTGCGGGCCCTCGGGATCCACGCCGGTGAATTCGGCGACCTCGGCGATGAGGGCGCGCATGAGGTCGGTTTCGTAATTGTCGTGGGTGCCCTGCAGCACCGCCGATATGCGCTCGAGGCCCATGCCCGTGTCGATGGACGGCCGCGGCAGGCCGACGCGCTCGCCACCCGGCAGCTGTTCATACTGCATGAACACGAGATTCCAGATCTCGATGAAGCGGTCGCCGTCCTGGTCCGCCGAGCCGGGCGGGCCGCCGAAGATGTGCGGGCCGTGGGCGAAGAAGATTTCCGCGCAGGGGCCGCACGGGCCGGTGTCGCCCATGGACCAGAAATTGTCCGACGACGCGATGCGGATGATGCGGTCGTCGGAGAGGCCGGCGATCTTCTTCCACAGGCCGTGGGCTTCCTCGTCCTCGCTGTAGACCGTGACGAGCAGGCGGTCCTTCGGCAATTCGAAGGTACGGGTGACGAGGTTCCAGGCGAGCTCGATCGCGCGATCCTTGAAATAATCGCCGAACGAGAAATTGCCGAGCATTTCGAAGAAGGTGTGGTGCCGCGCGGTGTAGCCCACATTGTCGAGGTCGTTGTGCTTGCCGCCGGCCCTGACGCACTTCTGCGACGTCACCGCCCGCGAATAGGGCCGCTTCTCGACGCCGGTGAAGACGTTCTTGAACTGCACCATGCCCGCGTTGGCGAACATGAGCGTGGGGTCGTTATGCGGCACGAGGGGCGACGAGGCGACGGCCTCGTGGCCCTCCTTGACGAAGTAGTCGATGAAGCTCGACCGGATCTCGTTGACGCCGCTCATGTGCCGGCACTGTCCCTCGGAGGCCGGGCCTTGCGGCCGCCGGCTCTGGTGATCGCTGCGCGCGCCAGCGCCTCGGGCCAACCTCCGGCCACCCCTCGGGCGTCGCGCGGTCCCCTCGACCGTGGCGGCCGGCGGAACCGGGTTCGTTTAACGATGGGCCCGCCGCTTGTCCAGAAACGCGAGGCCACAACGCGAACCTTGGCCCCGGACACATCGCGCTCCTCGATAAAAAACGGGCGGGCACCGTTAGGTCCCCGCCCGCCCTGTAGATGTCACGACGAACTCCGCACCCGCCCCTCAGGCGTCGGCAGCGGAGCCCTCGGCGTCTTCCTCGGGATCGCCGGCGAGGATCTTTTCGGCGATGAGGCCGGCGTTTTGGCGGATGGCCGCCTCGATGCGCCCGGCGATCTCCTGGTTCTGCTTCAGGAAGGTCTTGGCGTTCTCGCGGCCCTGGCCGAGGCGCTGGCTGTCGTGGGAGAACCAGGCGCCGGACTTCTCCACCACGCCGGCGCGCACGCCGAGGTCAAGAAGCTCGCCGGTCTTGGAGACACCCTCTCCATACATGATGTCGAACTCGACCTGCTTGAAGGGCGGCGCCAGCTTGTTCTTCACCACCTTCACGCGGGTCTGGTTGCCCACGACCTCGTCGCGCTCCTTGATGGCACCGATGCGGCGGATGTCGAGGCGCACGGAGGCATAGAACTTCAGCGCGTTGCCGCCCGTGGTGGTCTCGGGCGAGCCATACATCACGCCGATCTTCATCCGGATCTGGTTGATGAAGATGACCATGGTGTTGGACTTGGAGATGGAGGCGGTGAGCTTGCGCAGCGCCTGGCTCATGAGGCGAGCCTGCAGGCCGGGCTGGTTGTCGCCCATCTCGCCGTCAAGCTCGGCGCGCGGGGTGAGGGCGGCCACCGAATCGACCACCAGCACGTCGATGGCGCCGGAGCGCACCAGCGTGTCGGCGATCTCCAGCGCCTGCTCGCCAGCGTCCGGCTGGGAGATGAGCAGGTCGTCCAGGTTCACGCCGAGCTTGCGGGCATAGACCGGATCGAGCGCATGTTCGGCATCGATGAAGGCACAGGTGCCGCCGCGCTTCTGCGATTCGGCGATGGTGTGCAGCGCAAGCGTGGTCTTGCCCGAGGATTCCGGGCCGTAGATCTCCACGACGCGCCCCTTGGGCAGCCCGCCGATGCCCAGCGCGATGTCGAGCCCCAGCGAACCGGTGGGAATGCTCTCGATCTCAAGGGCTTTCCCCCCCTTGCCGAGCCGCATGATGGAGCCCTTGCCGAAATGCCGCTCGATCTGCGAGAGCGCGGCATCCAGCGCCTTGGTCTTGTCCATGGAAGAACCTTCGACGAGTCGGAGTGTCGCCTGAGTCATCGCCGCGCTCCGGTGCGGGTGCAAGGGGAATTAAGAACGTGGCATCTGTACCTGTTTTGTTCTAAGTTCGCAATATGTTCTCTTTCGTCCACAGCATGTGGATAACATTTCGTAACACGGCGGGCCCCGCACACCTCCGCTAATGCCGAGCTGCCGCTTCTGCGCGGCCCTCTTTCGCAGGTGCGGTGAAACCTTGAGCCGGCCTGCCGCGTTCAGGCCGAAGAGCACGGGACAAGCGCCCTCATCCTCGGTTCACATCGCGCCGGCGACGCCGGAGGAGACACATATGCGCATCGCCCAGATCGCGCCGCTCATCGAGAGCGTGCCCCCGCGTCGCTACGGCGGAACCGAACGCATCGTCTCCTACCTGTGCGAGGCGCTGGTGGCGCAGGGACACGACGTGACGCTGTTCGCCAGCGGGGACTCCCTGACTTCGGCGCAGCTCGAACCCATGTGCGAGATGGGTCTGCGACTGTCGCCGGGGCCGGTCGATCCCATCGTCTTCCACATGCTCATGCTGGAGCAGGTGCGGCGGCGCGCGGACGAATTCGACATCCTCCACGTCCATGTGGACGTGCTGCACTATGCGGTGCTGAAGGAGCATGCTCCGCGCACGCTCACCACCCTGCACGGCCGGCTCGATAGCGTGGCCGCCCACCGGCTTTATGCGCTTTATGACGAGTTCCCGCTGGTCTCGATCTCGAACCACCAGCGCAAGCCCATGCCGCCGGTGAACTGGGCCTCGACCATCTATCACGGCCTGCCGGAGACCCTGCTGCCGTTCAATCCCGACGGCGGCGACTATCTCGCCTTTCTCGGCCGCATCTCGCCGGAAAAACGGCCCGACCGGGCCATCGAGATCGCCGCCCGCGCCGGCCTGCCGCTGAAGATCGCAGCCAAGGTGGACCGGGTGGACGAGGACTATTGGGAGCAGAAGATCCGCCCCATGGTGGAGGCCACGCCCGGCGTCGAATACATCGGCGAGATCGACGAGCGGCAGAAGGCGCACTTCCTGGGCAATGCCAAGGCCCTGCTGTTCCCCATCGACTGGCCGGAACCCTTCGGGCTGGTGATGATCGAGGCCATGTCCTGCGGCACGCCCACCATCGCCTATGGCTGCGGCTCCGTACCCGAGGTGCTGGAGGACGGCCTCACCGGTTACATCGTTTCCGGTCAGGATGAGGCGGTGGCCCGTGTCGCCGACCTCGATCGGCTTGATCGCGCCGCCATCCGGCGCACCTTCGAGAAGCGTTTTTCCGCGGGGCGGATGGCGCGGGACTATGCTGCCCTTTACGAGCGCCTCGCCACCCCCGCGAGCCCGCGCAAGAAGCGCGAGCTGGGCGCAGGAAGTCTGAATGTCTCCGTCTGACGCGGCGGCCCGGGTCGCCGGTGCAGACCCGCAGGAACCGGGCTATGCCATCGCGGCCAGCGCCTCGCAGATCGAGGCGGTGCCGCGCACGCTCAAGCACGACGACACGTTCGCCGTGTTCGATGCCCATGGCGATGCCGTGCCCGGTCTCGCCAGCAACCACGGCCTGTTCCACCGCGACACGCGCCATCTCTCGCAATTCTTCCTCACCATCGATGGCGTGCGGCCCCTGCTGCTCGGCTCCACGGTACGGGACGACAATGCCACGCTGAGCTGCGACCTCACCAATCCGGACCTGCCGGCCCGCGGCGGGCGGGACGAGCTGGCGCACGATCTCATCCACCTGCGCCGCTCGCGCTTCCTGTTCCGGGGCGCGTGCCACGAATGCCTCTCCATCCGCAATTTCGATGGCGAGACCCGCACGTTCGAGATCGGCCTGTTTTTCGATGCGGATTTCGTGGACCTGTTCGAGGTGCGCGGTTCCCACCGGGCCAAGCGCGGGCGCGTCGCGGTGCCGGTGGTGGGAGAAAGCCATGTGGGCCTCGCCTATCGCGGCCTCGACGCCCGCACCCGCACCACCC
The DNA here is from genome assembly GCA_023391175.1 of Pseudomonadota bacterium. GTDB lineage: Bacteria > Pseudomonadota > Alphaproteobacteria > Rhizobiales > Xanthobacteraceae > Xanthobacter. The sequence continues at coordinate 423 of JAEWBL010000239.1, read as the reverse complement.
GCCTCGCGTTCGCGCCACGGCCCAGCGTGCTCACAGCCGACCGGGCGCTTTACCAACTCACCCTCAAGCCCGGCGAGGGGTTCGTGATCTTCGCCGAGATCCGCTGCGATGGGGCCGAGCCGGAGCGCGATGCCCGACAGGCCTTCCGGCTCGGCCTCAAGGATATCCGCGCCGACATGCGGGCGCGGACCGCGCGCTCGGCAGGCGTCTCCTCCTCGAACGATCACTTCAATGAGGGACTGCGGCGGGCGGTGAGCGATCTGAACGTGCTCATCACCGACCTGCCGGAGGGACCCTACCCCTATGCGGGCGTGCCGTGGTTCTCGACCGTGTTCGGGCGGGACGCGCTCATCACCGCCTTCGAGACGTTGTGGCTCACGCCCTCCCTCGCGCGCGGCGTGCTGCTGCACCTCGCCGCCAATC
>JAEWBL010000231.1 GCA_023391175.1 Pseudomonadota bacterium | reverse complement strand
CGACACGAAGCCGTCGCACGCCCGGTACAGGTCGAGCACCGCGCCCCGGCTCAACGTCTCGCTGATGATCGTGATGCGCCGGTCCGCCCGGACCTCCTCCAGGAGCGCCTGCCACACGGGGCTGTCCGGTGTCGCGCGCATCGCCTTGACCACCAGCCCCACCGGCTCGTCGCCGAGCGGGAAGGCCTCCTTGAAGGCGCGCACGCACGCCTGCGGGTTCTTCCGCGCCAGGCTTGACAGAACGTCGAAGGAAAACACGAAGAGGAAGCGCCGGGTGGGTAGGCGGAAGTCGCGCCGGCTCAGCCCCGCGGTCGCCTCTACCGTCACGGCCATGGGCAGGTGCCGCACCGGCTTCGGGCTGCTCTTCGCGTAGGCCTCGTAGGTGTAGCGGCTCGACGCCCAGACCTCGTCGACGAGCTCGTAGGCGTGGCGCCACTCCTCCGGCCACTCCGGCAGCTCCCAGGGCCAGTAGCCGACGGTGCGGCGCCCGTCGAACAGCGCCGATCCCTCCACCGCGGCGAGGCGCGCCGTCTCGATGCCGGTCGTGCACAGCAGGTTGACCGCGTAGGGGAGGCGGTCGGTGATCAGCGCATCAACGCTGTCGTCGCCCTGGCACACCTCGCGCCCGGGCTCGACGTTGTAGAGGCTGAACGGGATGCCCGCCGCCTGCATGGCGAGCGCCGCCATGCGGACGTCCTCGCCGATGCCGAACTGCCCACGGGCGTAGCCGATCAGGTTGACGCCGAACGGCAGGGCCTCGTGGCTCGTCTTGATCGCGGGCACCTTGACAGTCGCCGGGGTGGCTACGTTCGCCAGCCGCTTGAGGATCGGGTACTGCTCCGTGCCCTCGGCGCGCGCCCACTGAGCGAACTCGGGGCTGAGCGGGTCGGGGAACCGCGCCTGGATGGCCGCGTCAGTCGACCAGATCATCGCCAGGGCCGGTGGCAACTCCGGACCGCCCGGGGCCGGGACGAGGAGGGCCTGCGCCTGCTGCTCGTCCACGAGGTCGGCCAGCTGCGTCTCAGCAAGGCCGTGCGTGAAGTACCACACCAGATAGGCGAGGCGCCCGCTGTGGGCGTCCAGCGGGAAGGTCTCCTGGAGGTCCGGGCGCCGCAGCCACACCTGCATCATCAGCCGGGTGATCGGGATGGCGCCGCCAGCCGGCACGCGCTCGTCGGCTTCGTTCAGGAAGCGCCTCTGCCCCTCAGTGAAGAAGCGTGCGAGACCGAGCTCGGCCGGACCTTGGGTGAAGCACCACCAGACGAAACCCTGCTGGCCCTCCGCTGTGTGGAGGTCGAAGGCGCTCCGCAGGTCGGGCCGCATCGCCCACGCCAGCCTCATGAAGCGGGTCAGCGTCGGGCGCACCCCGGGCAGGGCCTCCGGCGCCGGCTCGGTCAGGAGATCCTGGGAGATGGTGAACTCGGTCTCCGCCAGTGCGCGGTACTCGCGCGCGCCGTTCAGCAGCAGCCACCACTCGAAGCGCTCCTGGTCGCCCTCGCACAGCTCGCGCAGGTCGGGCCGGGTCAGCCAGATGGTCCGCTTGACCTCGTCCAGCCGCGTGCGCGCCGACGCGCTCGTGCGCTCGGCGTCAGCATCCGTCGGCTTGATCGAGGTTGTGTGGTTCACGGAGACATCCATCAGACAAGTGTTCGGTGCCGTGGCCAGAGGCTACGGTGCGCTCATGCGCAAAGGCGCAGAGGAGTGCGGTGGGACGGCCCTCAGGCGCTGCTTTCGTTTTTGGCCGGAGCCCTTGGCAACCATGATCCGCTCTGCGCTCCTGGGCCCCTCGCCCCGCTGTTTAAGAGGATGCGGACTTCCCACCCCCTGGCGGCTCCCCACCCCGCAGGCCGACGGCCCACTGCACAGTGCCCTCCATCCTGCAACAGGCTGATTTTCACCGTCAGCACTGCGAGCGGAATGTGCTCCGAAGCCAGTGCGTCCAGGCATCAGTGGGTGGCCATGGTCATTGCTCGCGTCTCTGGCTGGCTGCGGCGGCAAACCTGTTTGGCTGTCTGGATCCGCACAGTGACGCCATTTTCTTGCATAGGTGTTAACCCGAATGGGGGAGATGTGTGACCTTTCACCGGCAGGTGCTGCGCTGTTGCCCAAGCGCACCGTCATCACGGCCCAGCACGCCGCCAAACCCACCACCCTCGCCGAGGGCGGCGGAGTATCGCCGCCCCGTCTCATGACGGCTCCCCACCCGCAGCGTCATCGACGGAGCGCAACAGCGCCACATCCTGGAAGGTCAGCCCGGCGGCGTCACCAGACCAGCGACCCCGGTGGAGCTGGGCCACCGTCAGCCCCGCAGCGGCGGCCTCGGCGGACAACCACGCCCGGCCATAGGCGACCGCCGCCGTCGGCACGCCGGTGAGGGTGTCGTAGAATGCCCCATCCGTTCCCACCGCAAAGCGCAGCCGCGCATCGGCCTCCGGCGGCGTCTCTTCCCCATCCAGCAGGAACCAGGTGCTGAAGCAGCGCCCGCCCGGCGCCAGCACGCGGGCGATCTCGCGCAGGTACCAGCGGGTCTCGCGCGCGCTCAGATGGGTGAACACCGAGGTCAGAACCACCAGATCGACGGTTCCATCCCCCACCGGCCAGCGCAGGCCGGCCGCCGGCTGCGAACTGCTCGGATGGTAGAGCGGGTGGTGGGCGTCGAGATGGGCGAAGGCGAAGCCAGGGTGCAAAGGGGCAACATGGCGCTGACACCAGGCGATGCCGGCAGCGCTGACATCGAAGCCGAGATAGCGCCCCTCGGGTCCCAGATGACCGGCCAGCGGCACGGCGATGCGGCCGACCCCGCAGCCGACATCCAGCACCCGTTCGCCCGCAGTAAGGCCGCCGACGGCAATCAGATGGCCGAGGAACTCCGCCCCGATGG
>JAEWBL010000217.1 GCA_023391175.1 Pseudomonadota bacterium | reverse complement strand
AGGTCCGAGAGGGAGAGCATCTGGTCCGGCGTCGCCGGCAAGGTGAAGTCGGGCGCGGCCTGCCCCGGCTGGAGCAGGGCGGGTGCGGAAGCGTCGTGCGGATCGGCCATGGCCTCATCCCTCTGCGTCGCGGATGTCCAATGTCGGCTGCGAGAGTGTCGAGGGTCCGCGCCGGGCGAAATCGGCCATAGGCTTGGCCGCCTCATACTTCCGTTTGTCCGGCGCGCCGCGCGTGCATTTCCGGAAGATGAAGCGCCGGGCCCGCCACATCTTGCCCCCGAAGGGTGCGGATGATGACGACGCGCGCCCGCTTGATCGCGCACCCACAGGAGACGGCCATGATCATCGATCTTTCCGGCAAGACCGCCCTCGTCACGGGGTCGAGCGAAGGCATCGGCTTTGCCATCGCCAGAGGGCTTTCGCTGGCCGGCGCGGCGGTGGTCGTCAACGGGCGATCCGAGGCGAAGGTGGCCGAGGCCGTGGCGCGCATCGGCGGCACCACGCGGGGCCGGGCCATCGACCTCGGCACCGCCGAAGGCGCCGCCGCGCTGGTGGCGGCGGAGCCGGCGTTCGACATCGTCGTCAACAATCTCGGCATCTTCCAGCCGTCCGACTTCTTCGAGACCGACGACGACGTGTGGGACCGCCACTGGGCGGTAAACGTCATGTCGGGCGTGCGCCTCGCCCGCGCCTATCTGCCGGGCATGGCGGCGCGCGGCTGGGGGCGCATGCTGTTCCTCGGCTCGGAATCCGCCTTCAACATCCCGGCGGACATGATCCATTACGGCGTCAGCAAGACGGCCGACGTCTCCCTCGCGCGCGGCCTCGCCAAGCGCATGGCGGGCACGGGCGTGACGGTGAATTCCATCCTGCCCGGCCCCACCCTCTCGGAGGGCGTCGCGGCCATGCTGCAGGATGAGGTGGCGGCCGGAAAGACGCTGGAGCAGGCCGGCGCGGACTTCGTTATGGCGCACCGGCCGAGTTCCATCATCCAGCGGCCGGCGAGCGTGGAGGAGGTGGCCAACATGGCGGTCTACATCGCCTCGCCGCTCGCCTCCGCCACCACCGGCGCCGCCCTGCGCGTCGATGGCGGCGTCATCGATTTCATTGTCTGACCTCAGGAGAGACTGGCCATGGCGCCGCGCATCCTCATCGTCGGCGGCTCCGTCGGTGGCCTGTTCGCCGCCGTGCTGCTCCACCGCGCCGGCTTCGACGTGCACGTGAGCGAACGCTCGGTGCATGGCCTCGAGGGGCGCGGCGCCGGCCTCGTCGCCCAGCGCGAGGTGTTCGACATCCTGCGCGAAATCGGCGTGGAGCACCTCGCGTATGTGGGCGTGACGGCCCATGAGCGCATCTATCTCGACCGGGCCGGCGCCATCATCCACCGCCAGCGCACACCCCAGACCCAGCTCTCCTGGGACGTGCTGTTCCGTACCTTCCGCCAACTCCTGCCGGACGCCCGCTACCACATCGACCGGCCGGCCGTTTCCGTGGCACAGGAGCCGGGCGGCGCCCGCGTGACCTATGCGGATGGCCGGGAGGAGCGGGCGGATCTCGTGATCGGCGCAGACGGGGTAGGCTCGACCCTGCGCAGCGCCGTCAACGGCCCGAAGTCGCGGCCCACCTACGTGGGCTACGCCACCTGGCGCGGGCTCATTCCAGAGGCCGAGGTGCCCGAGGCGGCGGCCGAACAGCTGTTCGATCGCTTCGCCTTCTACGAGATGCCCGGGTCGCACATCCTTGGCTATCTCGTGCCCGGCCCGGACGGCTCCACCGCCCCCGGCCGGCGGCGCTACAACTGGGTCTGGTACCGGCGCTACACGCCGGCGGAACTCGACGGCGTGCTGACCGACGTGGACGGCGCGCGCCGCCCCTTCTCCCTCGCGCCGGGCCGCGTGCGGCCTGAGGTCGCCGACGCGATGAAGGCCGATGCCGCGCGCCTGCTGCCGCCATCGTTCTCCGCCATGGTGGCGGCGGAGCCCCGCCCTTTCCTCCACGCCATCTTCGACTACGCGCCGCCGCAGATGGTGGCGGGCAGGATCGCGCTGATGGGCGATGCGGCATTCGTCGCCCGCCCGCACACCGCCATGGGCGTGGCGAAAGCCGCTGGCGATGCTTTCGCGCTCCGCGACGCGCTCGCCGCGACGCCGGACGTGGACGCCGCCCTCGCCGCCTACGCCGCTGCCCGCCTGCCGGTGGGCGCCGCCATCGTCCAATACGGCCAGCGGCTGGGGCGTTCGCTGGATTAAGGTGGACTGGGGCAAACGAAGGTAGGTCCCGGTTTCCGCGCGTATAATTTTCCGCGTCCTGCCCATGCCTATGCTGAACACAGCCCCTCTCGGCTCGGCAGGCGCGACAGCGATGAGCTCCCTCTCCCACGACAGTCTCGACACCCAAGCGGCGGCGCTCTTCGCAGACCTGCGTGCGCTCGCTCGCGCCTCCACGCCCCGGCTGGTGTTCGGGCTGCGACTCGCCGCGTCGGTTTGTCTTGCGCTCTACATCACCTATGCTCTGGAGCTTCAGAATTCCTTCTGGGCGGCGACCACCGCCGCCATTGTCTGCCAGCCGAACCTCGGCACATCGCTTCAGAAGGGGCGCTGGCGGATCATCGGGACCATCGTCGGCGCCCTGGCCATGGTCACCATGCTGGGCCTCCTTGCGCAGAACCGCTACGGCCTCGCCTTCGGCCTCGCCGCCTGGTGCGGCCTGTGTGGCGTCGCCGTCGTCGTGCTCCGGAATTTCGCGTCCTACGCGGCTGCGCTGGCCGGCTTTACCGCAGCGGTGATCTTCGCGGACACGATCAACGATCCGACGTCGGCCTTCTTCCTCTCCCTGGTCCGGGTCAGCGAAATCGGCATCGGCATTGGATCGACCCTCTTCGTCGTCGGTCTCACCGACTTCGGCACCGCGCGCCGGGCGTTTGCGGTTCTTCTCGAAGATCTCTCCCGCCAGCTGGTCCAGGGGTTCCGCGCAACGCTCGCCCTGCCTGAGGATCGGCACGAACCGCGCGTCGGCCCTCGGGTCATCGTGCAGAAACTGGGTCAGCTTCAGGCTGCAGCGGACGCCGCAATGGCGGATTTCCCTTACCTGCGGTCGAGAAGCGGCCATCTGCGCGAGGCCGGCGCGCGCCTCATGACTGCGGTGATCGGCTGGCAGACGATCGCGCTGGAGCACGACGCGGCCCGCCGAGGGGCGGACGAGGTTCGCTCTCGCCTCGACATGGTGCTGTCGCATCTGGACCCGGCGGATCTCCGGCGAAACCCGGCACGCCTCCGCGAAGCGTGCGCAGAGGCGCTTCTGGCCCTCAAGGCCGTCCCCGAGAGCGACACCAGGGCAAGCATCCTGACGGACGCGACCCGCGACGTCGTCCTTTGCCTGGAAGCGATCGCCGTGAGCGTCGCCCTGCTCATGGGCGCGGGCGCCCCGCGCCGGACGTCTCCGGCGTGGGCGGTGGTGATCGGCGATCCGCTTCCGCCCCTTCTGAGCGGCTTTCGCGTTTTCGCGGCGGTCGCTGCGGCGGCTGGGTTCGCCATCGTCACCGCCTGGCCGAACGGCCAGCTGGCCATCGCCTTCGTCGCGATCGCCGCCCTGATCTTCGCTCCGGCCGGCGCTCAGGCGCGCGTGCTCGCCGCGGACTTCACCATCGGCTCCATACTCATGACGGTCATCGGCGGCGTGCTCTATTTCGGTGTGATGCCCGCCATCTCAACCTTTCCGCAGCTCGCGGGGATGCTGGCGCTCGTCATGGTGCCGGTCGGCTTCATGCAGGCGGGTGGCTGGCACACGCCGGTGTTCCTGGCCATGTCCGTCAATTGCCTTCCCCTGCTCGGGGTCGGCAATCCGATTTCCTATGATGCGTCTTCATTCTTCAACATCGCGCTGACGATCATCCTGGGCAATATCATCGGACTTCTCTTCTTCATCGTCATCCCGGGCCTGTCGCCAGAGGTGCAGGCGCGGCGGCTCCTTGCGCTCTCGGTCCGCGACCTGCGCAGGCTCGCGGCGGAGCCCGAGCCCCGTGACGGCGCGCGCTGGACGGCGGTGATGACGCGCCGTGTCGAAGACCTGCCGCCCCAGGCGACGGATGAGCAGGCGGCGGCTTTGGTGCGGCTGTTCGCCTTGGGGCGCGCCCTGATCGCCCTGCGCGACGCGGTGGCGGGCGAAGTCGAGTCCCGGCTTTTCACCCGCGCCGGTGCGGAGCTTGCGGCCGGGTGCCCGAGCGCGGCGCGCATCACCTTCGGCGACCTGGAGCGCGTGCTGGCTGAGCGGCCAGCGCCGCCGGCCACAGAGGCCCCGGCCTGCGTTCCGGCGCGTGTGCAGGTCGCCATCATCACGGACGCGCTCGTTGCGTGCTCGGACCTTTTGCAGGCAACGGGCCGTCGGCGCACCCACCTCGGCTAGATCATCAAGGACGGGGCCGCCCCATGTTCTCGGAACTCGATCTCCTCGGCGTGCTGGTTTCGCCCTTCGTGGCGATGATGGCGGTGGCATGGGTCATCACCATGCCGCTCACCCTGCTCGGCAACCGCATCGGCCTGTCGCGGGCGGTGTGGCACCCGGCCCTCTTCAACCTCGCGATCTACGTGATCGTGCTGTCCCTCACCGTGCTGACCATGGGAGCCGGTTCATGACCGCCATCGAAATGCCCGCCGGGAAGCGCGCTTCCCTTCTGCCCCGCCTCGCGCGGGTGCTAGCGACACTCGCCGTCGTGGGCGTTGCAGGCGCCCTCGGATGGCGCATGTGGGAGGCCTACATGACCACGCCCTGGACCCGCGACGGCACCGTGCGGGCCTATGTGGTCACCGTCGCGCCGCAGATCTCGGGGCGCATCGTGGAACTGCCTGTTAAGGCCGATCAGTTCGTCCATAAGGGCGACCTGCTGATGGTCATCGAGCCCTCTGACTACCAGATCGCCCTCGCCAACGCCGAGGCCACCGTGGCCCGCGCAAAGGCCGATCTGGAGAACAAGAAGGCGGAAGCCGAGCGGCGGACGAAGCTGAGCGCCATCGCCGCCTCGCAGGAGGAAAAGGAGAGCTTCGCGGCCTCGGCGGACATGGCGGTGGCGGCCTATCAGCAGGCCCTCGCCGACCGCGACCAGGCGAAGCTGAATCTCAGCCGCACGCGCATCGTCTCGCCGGTGAACGGCTATGTGACGAACCTGCTCACCCAGGTGGGTGACTACGGCATCAGCGGCCAGCGCGCGCTCTCCGTGGTGGACAGCGACAGCTTTTGGGTGGACGGCTATTTCGAGGAAACGGTCCTCTCCGGCATCCACATGGGTGACAAGGCGAAGGTCGCGCTGATGGCCTATGGCGCGCCGCTCACCGGGCATGTCACCGGCATTGGCCGGGGCATCGCCATCCCC
>JAEWBL010000208.1 GCA_023391175.1 Pseudomonadota bacterium | reverse complement strand
CCCCCGGGCCGAGGATGAAGGGGTAGGCGTCCGACATCCCAAGGCAGCGATTGAGGTTGTTGAGGGCGAACGAGATGGGCAGCCACGAATCCACCATCTGCTGGATGGCGCAGGCACGGTAGGGGTTGAAATCGACCTCCGCCCCGAGCTCGCCCGTTCGGTCGAGGCGCGGCTGCACTCGCATGCCGAAGGCGGCTGCCATCTCCAGCGTGTCCACGATGTGGATGTAATGCTTGAAGGTCTCGGCGAAATCCTCCCACGGGTGGGCAGTCGCATAGGCCGAGACGTAGTTCGTCTGCCAGTCGGGCTTGGGACCGTTGGCATAATAGGCTTTCAGCGCCTCGCCATAATCCGCCGTCTCGTCGCCGAACAGGGCGCGGAAGGCCTGCAAGCGGCCGGCGTCCCGCACCAGGCGATTCCAGTAGTAATGCCCCGTCTCGTGCCGGAAATGGCCGAGCAGCGTGCGGTAAAGCTCGCCCAGCTCGCCCTTGCGGTGCTCGCGCTCGGCATCGTCGGCCTCGGCGAGGGCGATGGTGATGAGGCCTTCGTCGTGACCGGTCATGATCTTCGGCGCCGAGCCGTCCGGGTCGTCGGCGAGGAAGTCGAAGCAGAGGCCGCCCTCGCGGTCCTTGTTGCTTTCCAGCGGCAGGTTGAGGCGCAGCAGGGAATAAATGAGCCGGTGCTTGGCGATCTCCACCTTCTGCCACTTGCGAAGGTTCTCGGGCGCAGTGAGATCCGGCACGGTGCGATTGTGGCGGCAGGCGAGGCAGAACTCCCCCTCCTGTTCGGCGGGCACCAGCCAGTTGCAGGCGTCGAGTGCCGCATTGGCGCAGAAGCGGTAGCGCTGCTCGCCACGGCCGACGGCAGTCCACAGGCCGCTCTCCGCCTCCCCGTCGCGCTCCAGCGGTACCAGTGCATTGGCTTCAGGAATATAGCCGAGGTCGTGGCCGCACTTCTCGCAGCGGCGGTTCTCGAAATACAGGAGCTGATCGCAGGCGGCACAGCGAAACAGGCGCATGATGGGTCTCCCCCAAAGGCAAAACGGCCGTCATGCTGCGACGCCGTCCGGGTGGCACTTGAACCCGGCGGGCGCCGTGCGGTTCCCCATTCTCCGCTTTGCCCAACCGGAAAGTGGGCCTTTCTCCGGCGCGAGTCCATTTCGCACCTGCGGGATGGCCGCCGGGCGGGATGACGGACCGACCGGCACGCGGCATGATCGAGCCATGAGCAGCCGGACAGACCCCACCGCCCTCTTTACCATCGGCTATGAGCAGTCGACGCCCTCGGCCTTCCAGGCGGCGCTGGACGAGGCAAAAGTGGGCCTTCTGGTGGATGTGCGCGCCGTCGCGGCCTCACGCCGGCCGGGCTTTTCCAAGACGGCACTGGCGGCGGGCATCGCCGAGCACGGCGTCGCCTATGTCCACCTCAGGGCGCTGGGCACGCCCAAGGAGGGTCGGCTCGCTGCGCGCAGCGGTGACCATGACGCCCTGATGCGCATCTACGACGCCCACCTCGCCACCGATCCGGCCAAGGCCGCGCTGGAGGAACTGGCCGGGCTCGCGCAAGGACGGCGCATCTGCCTCATGTGCTTCGAACGCCATGTGGAGGGGTGCCACCGGCTGCGGCTGGCCGAATTCCTGTGCGAGCGCCTCGATATCGGCGTCACGCACCTTCAGCCGGCACCGTTCTGAGCTGCCGCTCGCCGTTGGATACGGCCTCGCGTGCCTCGGCGAGAAGGCGCGGCGTATCCACGTCGAGGAAAGCGCCCTCCTCCGCCGCCACCGGTACTTCCGCCACCAGTTCGGCATTGGCGGCGAGAATGGCGCGGGCGCCTACGTCTCCCTCCAGGGCCGAGAGTTCCGCGAAGAAGCGGCGCGACCAAAGCACAGGATGTCCGCGCTGCCCGCCCTCCACCGGCGCCGCAATGAGCCGGCCGGCCGCGGGCGCATGGGCATCCATCAGCCGGTCGAGCAGGCCAGGGGCGAGGAGCGGCATGTCGCCGAGCACCACCAGCGCCCCCGCCACCGTTTCCGGCACGGCGGCGATACCGGCGCGCAGCGACGAGGCCATGCCCGTCGCATGATCGGGATTGTGGACGAAGCTCACGTCGAGCCCCGCCAGCGCCGCCTCCACGCGGCCGCGCTCGTGACCGGTGACCACGATGACCGGCCGCGCCCGTGAGGCCAGCGCCGCTTCCGCCACGCGGCGGATCACCGGCCGGCCGCCCACCTCGGCGAGCAGCTTGTTGAGGCCCTCCCCCATGCGCGAGGAGCGGCCGGCGGCGAGGATGACGGCGGCAAAGCCCTCCTCGGCCTCGTCGCTCTCGGCGCGGGGGTGGGGGCGCGCGGCGATGTCCTGCAGCAGCCCGCCGGCACCGAGCCGGGCGATGTCGCGGGCGCTCACCTCCAGCCCGGCGAGGAGGCGCTGCAGGATGAAATCGAAGCCGTTTTCCTTCGGGCTGCGCGCGCACCCCGGTGCGCCAAGCACCGGCACGGTTCCGAGCCGCCCCAGCATGAGAAGGTTGCCCGGGTCCACGGGCATGCCCAGCCGCTCGACCGCGCCCCCCGCCGCCACGAGGCCGGCGGGGATGACGTCGTTGCGGTCGGCGATGGCCGAAGCGCCGAACACGATGACCAATTCCGCCCCCGCCGCTACCGCCACCCTGAGCGCGGCGGCGAGGGCCGCCGTGTCGTGCGGCAGGGTCTGGTGCGCGATCACCTCCGCCCCGGCCGGCGCGAGGCGCGCCCGGGTGACGGCCAGCGTCTTCGCCACAACCTTGTCGGCGAGGCCCGGCAGCAGGGTGGAGAGCACCGCCACCCGCTTCAGCCGGAACGGCGCGATCGACAAGACGCCCGGCGCAGCGGACGCAGCAGCTCCGACGAGCGCAGCCGGGACGGCATAGGGGATGATCTTGACGGTCCCCACCATGTCGCCAGCCGCCACCGCGCTGAAATCGCGCAAGGTGGCGAGGGTGATGGCTTCGTCCACCGCGTTGAAGGCGTCGAGCGCGTCCTCCGAAATGCGCAGCACGCCGGCGGCGGCGGCATAGAGATTGGCCCGCCCGGTGAAGGCGGTGTCAGGCGTCACATGGGCGCCCGCGACCGCCTCGGCGAGCCGACGCGCGGCGGCATCCTCGGCCACATCCCCCGGCTCCATGCGCGCGGCCACCACCTCGCTCAGGCCAGCCGCGGCGAGGCGGGCGATGTCGGCCTCGGTCAGGCGCGTGCCCTTCTTGATGGTCCCGCCCGGCAGCCGCACGGAATGGGCCGCAATCGCGCCTTCGGCCTCGGCGAGCGGCAGGGGGCCAAATCTCACGCCGCCGCTCCCGCTGCAGCGCTCGCGCCAGTGCGCAGGGCCCGGATCACCTCGGCCAGCACGGCGACCGCGATCTCCGCCGGGCTTGAGGCGCCGATGTCCATGCCGATGGGGGCGTGGATGCGCGCGATGGCCTCTTGGGACAGCCCCGCCGCCGCCAGCCGCTCCACGCGCTTGGCATGGGTGCGGCGCGAGCCCAACGCACCCACATAGAAGCACTCGGCGCGGAGCGCGGCGGCGATGGCCGGCTCGTCGATCTTGGGATCATGGGTGAGGGCCACCAGCGCCGTGAAGGGGTCGAGCCCGTAGGCCGGCAGCGCCTCCTCCGGCCATTCAGCGATCACCGGTACTTCGGGGAAGCGCTCGGGGGTGGCGAAGGCGGTGCGCGGATCGAGGATCGTGAGGTCAAAGCCGGCGAGCCGGGCCATGGGCGCCAGCGCCTGCGAGATATGAACGGCGCCGATCACCAGCATGCGCGGCGGGGGCACATCCACCGCGAGGAAGACGCGCCCCTCCCCCGCCTTGCCGCTGCGCCGCGCCGCCAGCGCCGCCGCGATCTCAGGCCCGAGCGGGTCGGTGGCCAGCGTCGCGGCGGTGGCGAGCCGCTGAGCGCCGGTCGAAAGCTCGGTCACGACGACGGCGGCGCGGCGGGCGGCGCGTTCCGCATTCAGGGCGGCGAGCAGGTCGAGACGCATGGTGGTCCTCCCTCAGGGAGCATCCGGATCATCTTCCCCACTGAATATAACGCCGCGCGCCCCGCGTCACGGCGCGCTTCATTCAGTCCACCGGCTCCACATAGACGGCGATCTTGCCGCCGCAGGAGAGGCCCACCTTCCAGGCGGTCTCGTCGGCCACGCCGAATTCCAGCGTTCGGGGCGCGCCGGCCGCGATCACCTCCGCCGCCTCGCTCACCACCGCCCCCTCCACGCAGCCGCCGGAGACCGAGCCGAGGAAATTGCCCTCCGCATCGATGACGAGGCGGCTGCCCACCGGCCGGGGCGCAGAGCCCCAGGTTTCCAGCACAGTGGCGATGGCCACGCCCCGGCCCTCGCGGCGCCAGCGCTCGGCGGCGGCGAGGACATCGCTGTCGGTCACGTCCATGGGCAGCTCCCGTCTCGATTTGGCATCCCGGCAGGCTTCCCATATAGCTGTCCGCCGAGCCGATGCCGAACCCTCTCACCAAACTTGTGTCCTTGGCCGCCCGCGATCAAGGGACGCTGCGCACCGCCGGTGATCTCATCGGCGCGGGCCTCGCCGCGCCCGAGCAGCGGGATACGCTGGAAGAGGTGGCTGCCCGCTATGCCGTGGCGGTGACGCCCACACTGGCCGCCGCGATAGACACGGCGGATGAAACAGACCCCATCGCCCGCCAGTTCGTGCCCGATGCCGCCGAGCTGGAGGTGCGCCCGCAGGAGCTTGCCGACCCCATCGGCGATGACGCTCACAGCCCCGTTCCCGGCGTGGTGCATCGCTATCCCGACCGGGCATTGCTGAAGATCGTCGGCGTCTGTGCCGTCTATTGCCGCTTCTGCTTCCGCCGCGAGATGGTGGGGCCGGGCGCGGCCTCGCTCCTCTCCGACGATGCGCTGGAGCAGGCCTTCGCCTATTTCGCCGCGCACCCGGAAATCTGGGAGGTCATCCTCACCGGCGGCGATCCCTTCATGCTCTCGCCCCGGCGCATGGGCGAGGTGGTAGGGCGGCTTGCCGCCATCCCC
>JAEWBL010000510.1 GCA_023391175.1 Pseudomonadota bacterium | reverse complement strand
ACCTTGCCGGGCGGGCGGCGCTGGCGCTGATCGTCTTCCTCATCCTCCTGTTCGGCGGCCGCGTGGTGCCGAGCTTCACCGGAAACTGGCTGGCCCGCCGCCCGAATGAACGCCGCCCGGCGCCGTTTGACCGCTGGGATGCCTATGCACTCGCCGCCTCCGCCCTGGCCCTCGTCGCCTGGATCGCCTTTCCGGACAAGGGGTTGACTGGCCTTGCCCTGATCGCCGCCGGCCTCGCGACCCTGGCCCGGCTCGCCCGCTGGCGCGGCTGGCGGACCGTCTCCGATCCGCTGGTTCTGGTGCTCCACGGTGCCTTCCTGCTGGTGGCGCTGGGCTTCCTCGCCACCGGGGCATCGGCGCTGGCGCCGGATCATGTGCCGGCCGCCGCCGGGCTCCATGTCTGGGCCATCGGCGGCATCGGTGGCATGACCTTGGCCATGATGACACGGGCGACCCTCGGCCATTCCGGCCAGGCCCTCGCCGCGACGCCTGGCACTGTCGCGGTCTATCTCCTTGTCGCCGCAGCACTTGTGGCGCGTGTGGCCATGGCCTGCCTCCCGCAATGGACGACTCCGTTGATGCTGGTCGCGGCAGCCTGCTGGTGCGCCGCCTTTGCCGGGTTCGTCGCCATCTACTGGCCCATGCTCGCGCGGCGAGGATGACCTGCACCTAGCTTGGCCTTACCCCGCAACCGCGAATACGACTTTAGTCGCAAGAGACAGAAAGGCGCTGGCCTTTACGGTACGAGACGGTAGCCTCCCTTTAACGATTTAACCAAAAGGGAGAACGCCCATGCAGCGCCTGTCTGCCGCAGCCAACCCGTTTCGGCCTGCCCGCCTCGCGGCAGCCGCCCTGACGTGCGCGCTCGCTTTCACCCCGGCGGCCGCCCGGGCCGAGTTCGTGAACGTCCTCACCGGCGGAACGTCTGGCGTTTATTATCCGCTCGGCGTGGCCATCTCGAAGGTGATCGGCGAAAAGGTGCCCGGGACCCGCCCCTCGGTGCAGGCCACCAAGGCGTCGGTGGAAAATCTGAACCTCATCCAGCAGGGCAAGGGCGAAGTCGCCTTCACCCTCGCGGACAGCCTGGCCGACGGTGCGGCCGGCAAGGAAGAGGCCGGCTTCAAGGCCCCGCTGACCAAGGTGCGGGCGCTGGGCGGCATCTATCCCAACTATATCCAGATCGTCGCCTCCAAGGATTCCGGCATCAAGACCATTGCCGACCTGAAGGGCAAGCGCCTGTCCGTGGGCGCGCCCAAGTCGGGCACGGAACTCAATGCCCGCGCCATCCTCAATGCGGCCGGACTGAAGTATGACGACCTCGGCAAGATCGAGTACCTGCCCTTCGCCGAATCCGTGGAGCTGATGAAGAACCGCCAACTCGACGCCACGTTGCAGTCCGCCGGCCTCGGCGTCGCGTCCATCAAGGACCTCGCGAATTCAGTGCCTATCGTGGTGGTGGAGGTGCCAGGCGCGGTCATCGACAAGATCGGCGCGCCCTATCTCAAGACCACTATCCCCGCCGGCACCTATGAAGGCCAGAGCGCGGACGTGGCGACTGCGGCGGTCCCGAACTTCCTCGTCACCCGCTCCGACCTGAAGGACGACGAGGTCTACGCCATTACCAAGGCCATCTACGCGAACCTGCCGGAACTGGCGGCGGCCCATTCGGCGGCCAAGTCCATCACGCTTGCCAATGCCATGAAGGGCTCACCGGTCGCCTTCCATCCGGGAGCGGAGAAGTTCTTCAAGGAAAAGGGCGTGACGCCCTGAGCCGACGAGCCGTCCGGCTTCCTCGCCTTGCCGGCGGCGCGCTTCAGCGCCGCCGTTTCCCATTCCAGACCGCGCCAGACGCCGCGAGCCCTGATCCATGACCTCCTCGCTCCACACCCCGCAGACCGTCCCGCCGGTGAGCCACGACGTGAACAACCCCAGCCACGGCGCACCGGTGGTGGTGGACGACGCGCTGCTCGACCTCACCTGGGGACCGGGCGCATGGGGTCGGACGGTGTTCTGGATTGCCGTGGCCTTCTCGACCTTCCAGGTCGTCACGGCCGCCTGGAGCCCACTGGCGAGCCAGATCGTCCGCTCCGTCCATGTGGGCTTTCTGCTCCTGGTGGTTTTCGCCATCGCCGCGAACCACAAGACAGGAACCGAGCGCCTGGTGTTGTGGGGCCTCGGCATCTTCTCGTTCATCGTCGGTCTTTATCACTGGGTGTTCTACGCCGCGCTGATCCAGCGGGCGGGCGACCCCTCCACCATGGACATCGTGGTCGGCACCATCGCGGTGGCGCTGGTGTTCGAGGGCTCTCGACGGCTGATGGGCGCATCCCTGCCGATCATGTGCGGCGGCTTCATCCTCTACGGACTGTTCGGTGAATACCTGCCGGCGCCCCTCGACCACCGCCCGTTCGATTATGTGCAGGTGGTGGACCAGATGTTCCTCGGCACGGAGGGCATCTACGGCACGCCCACCTACGTCTCCTCCTCCTTCATCTTCCTGTTCATCCTGTTCGGCGCCTTCCTCGAGCGCGCGGGGATGATCCAGCTGTTCAACGACCTCGCCATGGGCACGGTTGGCCATGCAAAAGGCGGCCCGGCCAAGGTGGCCGTGATCTCCTCGGCGCTGATGGGCACCATCAACGGCTCGGGCGTCGCCAACGTCGTTACCACCGGCCAGTTCACCATCCCGCTGATGAAGCGGTTCGGCTACAAGCCGGCTTTTGCCGGGGCGGTAGAGGCAACCGCCTCCATGGGCGGCCAGATCATGCCGCCGGTGATGGGCGCGGTCGCCTTCATCATGGCCGAGACCATCGACGTGCCCTACGCCACCATCGCCACAGCGGCGGTGATCCCGGCCTTCCTCTATTTCTTCACCGTCTTCGCCATGGTGCATCTGGAGGCCGGCAAGGATGGCCTCTCCGGCCTGCCCAAAGACAAGTGCCCGAACGCCTGGCTGGCACTGAAGAACAACTGGTACCTCATCCTGCCGCTGGCGGCCCTCGTTTGGCTGCTGTTCTCCGGCTACACGCCTCTGTTTGCAGGCACTGTCGGCCTTGCGCTTACTGCGCTCATCGTGCTCGGCGCCCCGGTGGCGCGCCTGATCGGGCCTTACGGACTCCGGGTGGTGTTCTGGATTGTGCTCGGCCTGTCGGCGGCGAGCTTCCTGGAATACGGCATCAACGGCGTCGCCACCGTCATCGCCGTGCTGGTGGCCATCCTGTTTTTTGTGAAAGGCGGTCGCGAGACGCTGCGCATCAGCATCGAGAGCATGGCGGACGGCGCGCGCAACGCGCTGCCCGTGGGCATCGCCTGCGCGCTGGTGGGCACCATGATCGGCGTGTTCACGCTGACCGGCGTCGCCACCACCTTCGCCACCTTCGTGGTGGAAGTGGGCAAGAATTCGCTGTTCCTGTCGCTGGTGCTGACGATGATCGCCTGCCTCATCCTCGGCATGGGGCTGCCGACCATCCCGAACTACATCATCACCGCCTCCATCGCCGGCCCGGCGCTGCTGGCGCTCGGGGTGCCGCTCATCGTTTCACACATGTTCGTCTTCTATTTCGGCATCATGGCCGACCTGACACCGCCGGTGGCCCTCGCCGCCTTCGCGGCAGCGCCCATTGCGGGCGCCTCGGGTCAAACCATCGGCTGGATCGCAACGCGCATCGCGGTCGCGGGCTATGTGGTGCCGTTCATGGCGGTCTATGCCCCGGCGTTGATGCTGCAGAACGGCGATCCCATGGCCGACATCATCGGCTTCTGGCCGGCGGTGGCCTACGTGTTCGTCAAGGCGGTCATCGCCATCATCCTGTGGGCTGCCACGGCGACGGGCTACCTGCTGGCGCCGCTCAATGTCGTGGAGCGCATCGTCGCCTTTGTCGCCGCGACGCTGCTCATCCTGGCCCTGCCCATGACCGACGAGATCGGCTTTGCCGCCTCGGCCGCCTTTATCGGCTGGCACTACTGGAAGAGCCGGGCGCGTCCGGTCGCAGCCTGAGTGGCCCTCGCCTGCCTCGTGGCGGGGGCGACGGTGGTGCGGCTTGCCGCTGCCATCACCCTTGCCTGGACCCATTCCGTGCAGAAGAGCACGTGGCAGGAGGACTGGCGCGCCACTCCGGCCGGCCTTGTGCTGGACGGGGTGCGCGTCCAAGGGTCGGGCGCCGGCATGGAGCCGCCGGAAGGCGCGGTGCTGGAGGGTAGCTTCTATGTCTCACATCCCGCTCTGGCGCCACAGCGGGAGGTGATTCTGCGCCGCTCGGGCGCGACGGATGATTGGCGGGTCTGCATCGCCGACAGCTGCCGCCCGATGGC
>JAEWBL010000148.1 GCA_023391175.1 Pseudomonadota bacterium | reverse complement strand
GGCCGGGCGTGTCGAGCAGGTTGAAGACGATGCCGTCGCGCTCGAACGTCATCACCGAGGAGGTGACCGAAATGCCCCGCTGCTGCTCGATCTCCATCCAGTCCGACCGCGTGCGGCGGCGCTCGCCGCGCGCCTTCACGTGGCCGGCCATGCGGATGGCGCCGGAAGCAAGCAGGAGCTTTTCCGTGAGCGTGGTCTTGCCGGCGTCCGGATGCGAGATGATGGCGAAGGTGCGCCGGCGGGCAAAATCGGGCAGGTCCGCGAGGGCGGCGTTGGGCGTCTGGTCGAGCATGGGCGCCTTATAAGGGCAAATCGCGCGCCATGAAATGGCGGGATTGGCCCCCGAAGCCGGTGGATTTCAAGGCGCGTAGAGCCGCCCCATCCGCTCCACTGTCTCCCTCACGCGCGCCCGCAGCTCCGGCGGCTCCAGCACCTCCGCCTCGGGGCCGAAGCGCAGCAGCTCGCTCGCTGCCTCCCAGAGGGAGCCGACCCTGAGGGTGACGACCACGTAGCCTTCGGGGTCCGGCTCGCCCGCGACCATCCCCGCCCGCGAGAACGTGGAGGTGACATGCTCCAGGATCCGCTGGCCGAGGAGGGAGAGGCGGAGGGTGGCGCGGTTCGGGTACATCTCCTCTTCGAGGCGCCTTGTGCTCGCACCCCACCAGGCGGCGAGGTCGAAGCCGGACGGCGGCTCGAACGGCTCGGCGAGCGCCTCCAGCTCCCGGATGCGGCTGATGCGATAGGTCCGCACGCTGGTCTCCACCGCGCCCACGAGGTACCAGGCGCCGCTTTTCAGCACGAGGCCGAGCGGCGCGACGCGCCGGCGCTTCTCGGCCCGCCACGACTGGTAGCGGATCTCGATGAGGTGCTGCTCCCACGCCGCCGCCGCGACAGCCTGGAGGAAGGGCGGCTCTTCCGCCTCGTAGAACCAGCCCGGCGCATCGAGATGGAAGCGCGCGCGCATCCGCGCGGCGGCGCTGCGCAGATTGGCGGGCAGGCCGGCGGTGACCTTGGTCTGCGCCGCGGCGAGCACGGCGCCGAGGCCGAGGGCGGTGGCCGCCTCGCCGAGACCGGAGAGGAACAGCGCCTGCGCCTCCTGCGCGGAGAGGCCGTTCAGCCGTGTGCGGTAGCCCTCCAGCAGCCGGTAGCCGCCGCCCGCGCCGCGCTCGGCATAAACGGGCACGCCCGCCGCGCTCAGGGCATCGATGTCGCGATAGATGGTGCGGAGCGACACCTCGCACTCCTCCGCGAGGGCCTGGGCCGTGACCGCGCCGCGGGCCTGGAGCACCATGAGGATGGAGAGGAGGCGGCTGGCGCGCATGTGGATAGAGCTAGCAAACCTGACAGAAGGTGTCAGCCTTGGCCGGTTAGAGGATGGGTCTCACCTCCCGCCACAGGAGATTTCATGACCGCCGACAACACCGTGACTCTGTTCTTCTCCCCCAACACCCGCGCCTCCTGCGCGCTCACTTTGCTGGAGGAACTGGGCGCTCCCTACCGCCTCCATGTGCTCAACATGAAGGCCGGCGAGCAGCGCCAGCCGGCCTACCTCGCCGTCAATCCCATGGGGAAGGTGCCGGCCATCCTGCACCGGGGCGAGCTCGTCACCGAGCAGGTGGCGATCTTCATCTATCTCGCCGACGCCTTCCCCGAGGCCGGTCTCGCGCCTGCCATCGGCGCGCCGGGGCGGGGGGCGTATCTGCGCTGGCTCGCGTATTACGCGGCCTGCTACGAGCCCGCCCTCTTGGACCGCGCCCTGGAGCGTGAGGCCGGCCCGGCCTCCATGTGCCCCTATGGCGACTTCGACACCATGCTCGACACGGTGACGCGGGAACTGGCGGCGAAGCCCTATCTCCTCGGCGACCGCTGCACGGCGGCCGACATCCTCTGGGGCAACGCCTTCCACTGGGGCGTGATGTTCAAGCTGGTGCCGGAAACGCCGGTGATCGCCGATTACGTCCGGCGCATCACCGGCCGGCCGGCGGCGCTGAAGGTGGCGGAGCTGGATGCACGGCTTGCCGCCGAGCATCAGGCGGCGGTGGATGCCGCCGCCTCGCCGGGCTGACCGCTGGACACGGGTCGCCCTCCCCTGCGAAAGGCCGCTTTGCAAATTGCCGGAAATCGCTCCAGAACGGATGGCAGGCAAGAACAGGCCCGTGCGACCCGGGGTGGCACGGGCGGGGAGGAACCACATGGGCAAGAAGCGGATGGATCGCGGGCCGGGCCATCGGCAGCCCGTGGGACTCGCGCCGACGAGGCGCCTCAGGAGCCGCCGCGCCGTTGCCCTCGCGGCGGTGCTGCTCCTCTCCGGCGCAGCACCGGCGCTGGCGCTGATGTCACCGCAGGTCTACGCCACCGCCCGCGACGGCGCGAAGAACGTCATCGTCCTCGCCGTGGAGGGGGTGACGCTCACCCCGCGCGCCTTCGGCACCTGCGCGGTAACGGGAACGGTGAAGGTGGTGGAGCGTGGCACGGCCTACGCCGTCGATCAGAAGGTGACGCTCGACGTCCCCTGCGCCCGCCCCAACGCTTTGCC
>JAEWBL010000142.1 GCA_023391175.1 Pseudomonadota bacterium | reverse complement strand
TAGGCGATGCGGTTCTGGCCGGAATACCACTGGGGAATCCAGTAGCGTCCGGACCGGAGCACCCGGTCCAGCGCCCGGCAGGCGGTGACGAGGGCGGCCGCGTCGGCGGCGGCCAGCGCATCGTTGATGAGGCCGTCCACCGCCGGGTCAGCGATGCCCGCCACATTGTAGGAGCCGCGCGTGCGCGCCGCCTCGGTGGAGAAATAGGCGCGCAGTTCGTCCCCCGGATAGGGCGCGAAGCTGTAGCGCCGCACCACGAGGTCGAAGTCGAAATTCTGCAGCCGCTGCTGGAACTGGGCCGGGTCCACTATGCGGAAGGTCGCGTCGATGCCCACCTTCTTCAGATGGCCGATGAAGCGCGCGGTGTGTCGCTCCATGCTGCCGTCGCTGTCGAGGAACTCGATGGTGAAGGCCTCGCCCTTCGCATCCATCAATTTGCCCTGCTGCACGCTATAGCCCGCCTCCTTGAGGAGGTTCAGGGCCTGTCGGCGCAGATTGCGGTCCTCGCCGGAGCCGTCGGACTGGGGCGGCACGTAGGGCTCGCCGAACACTTCCTCGGGCAGGCGGTCGCGGAAGGGGTCGAGCAGCTTCAGCTCCGCCGGCGAGGGCAGGCCCTGCGCCATCATCTCCGAATTCTGGAAGAAGGAGACGGTGCGGGTGTAGCTGTCGTACATCAGGTTCTTGCGGGTCCAGTCGAAATCGAACAGGAGCCCGATGGCCTCGCGCACGCGGCGGTCGAAGAACTTCGGACGGCGGGTGTTGAGAAACCAGCCCTGCACGCCGGAGAAGCTCTCGTCCGGCAGCGTCTCCACCTTCACCCGACCCTCGCGCACGGCGGGGAAATCGTAGCCGGTGGCCCATTCGCGCGCGGTGAACTCCTCGCGGAAGAGATAGGCCTTCGCCTTGAAGCCCTCGAGGCCAGCCACCCGGTCGCGGAAATATTCGTAGCGCACCTGATCGAAGTTGAAGCGCCCCTTCATGACAGGCAGGTCGCGGCCCCAATAGGTGGGCACGCGGTTGTACTCGATGTAGCGCCCCTGCTCGAAGCGGCCGATGCGGTACGGCCCCGAGCCCATGGGCACCTCCAGCGAGGACTGCCCGAAGGGGTGCTTCGCCAGGAACGCCTTGGAGAAGATGGGCAGGCCCGCCACGGTGAGCGGCACGTCCCGTGCGCGGCCGGGCTTGAAGCGGAACACCACCTCGTTCGGCCCGTCCGCTTCGATGGCGGTGACGTCGCGCAGCGCCATGCGGATGGTCTCGTAGCCCTCCGCCTTGAAGGCCTCGAAGGTCGCCACCACGTCCGCCGAGGTCAGCGGCGTGCCGTCATGGAAGCGCGCCTCGCGCCGCAGCTTGAAGCGGTACGTCAGCCCCTCGTCCGATATCACCACGGACGAGGCCAATCGCCCATACATGGCGCTCTTCTCGTCGCCGGCGGCGGTCATCAGGGTATCGTAGATCAGCTCGATGCCCTGCGCGCCGTTGCCCCGCTGATTGTAGGGGTTCAGCGTGTCAAAGGTGGTGAGCGCCTGGTTGTAATAGGTGGTGCGGCCCATCTGCGAGAAGGGGCCGCCCTTGGGCGCGGCGGGGTTCACATAGTCGAAATGGGGGAATCCGGCCGGATACCTCAGATCGCCGAAGAAGGAGAGGCCGTGCCGCTCCACCGCCCCGGCCGAGACGCCGCCCTCGCTGGCGGTGGATTCTGCCGCCGAGGGAGGGGCGGACACCGTCCCCTGCGCCCGCGCCAGCGCGGGCACGAGGAGCGCGCAGGAAGACGCCAGCGAGGAGGCCAGCAGGTCGCGGCGCGTCAGGCTCATTTGCCCGCCCCCGCGCCGGTCTTCGAGGCCTTGGCCGGGTCGAACCACCAGATGTCCGGGAAGGCGTAGGAATAGGTGGGCAGCTGCGCGGGATGGGCGAAGCGGTCCCAGCGCGCCGTGCGGGTGTAGTTCAGCCCCCAGGCGGGAATGACGTACTCGTTCCACAAGAGCACGCGGTCCAGCGCGTGGGTGGCGGCCACGAGGTCGGCACGGTCGGTGGCGTAGATCACCTTCTCGATCAGCGCGTCCACCGCCGGGTCCTTGATGCCGGCGAGGTTGCGCGAGCCGTCCCGGTCGGCGGCCTCCGAGCCCCAGTATTCGCGCTGCTCGTTGCCGGGCGAGAGCGACTGGCCCCAGCCGGAGACGATGATGTCGTAATCGCGCGAGCGCACCCGGTTGATGTATTGCGAGGTATCCACGGTGCGGATGTTCACCTCGATGCCGAGGCGCTCCAGCGCCGGCCGATAGAACACCACCACCCGCTCCATGGCCGGGCTGGAGATGAGGAATTCGATGCTGAAGGGCTCGCCCTTGGCGTTCACCAGCTTGCGGTTCTTCACCTCGTAGCCGGCCTCCTTGAACAGCCGCGCGGCCTCCCGCAGGTTCGCCCGCCGCGCCTCTTCCGATCCGCTTTCGGGATTGGTGTAGGCGGTGGTGAACACCTGCGGGGGCACCTTGTCCTTCACGCTGTTGAGGATTTCCAGCTCGCGGCCCTGCGGCAGGCCGGAGGAGGCCAGCTCGGTGCCCGAGAAGAAGGAATTGGTGCGCTTGTACTGGCCGAAGAAGAGGGTGTGGTTCATGCCCTCGAAATCGAGCGCGTAATTCAGCGCACGGCGCACCCGCGGGTCCTTGAACTTGTCGCGGCGCAGGTTGGGAATGAAGGCCTGCATCACGCCCGAGGCGCGGTTCTCGAACATCTCCAGCACCACGCGGCCATCGGCGCGAGCGGGGAAGTCATAGGCGGTCGCCCAGTTCTTGGCCGAGGATTCCACGCGGAAATCATACTGGTCGGCCTTGAAGGCCTCGAGCATCACCGTGTCGTCGCGGAAATACTCGTAGCGCATCTCGTCGAAATTATCCTTTCCGACGTTCACGTTGAGGTCTTTCGCCCAATAGTCCTTCACCCGCTCGTAGGTGATGGAGCGGCCGGCGATGAAGCTCTTGATGCGATAGGCGCCCGAGCCCAGCGGCACTTCCAGCGAGCCCTGCGCGATGTCGCGCGGCTTGCCGCTGGCATCCGTGCCGGTCCACCAGTGCTTGGGCAGGATGGTGAGCTGGCCGACGATCTGCGGCAGCTCGCGGTTGCCGGCCTGATCGAAGGTGAAGGTCACGTCCCGGTCGCCGGTCTTCTCGGCCTTAACCACGTGGCTGTAATAGAAGCGCTGGTTGGGGTTATTCTTGGTCAGCGCCTCGAAGGAGAACACCACGTCCTCGGGCGTGATCGGCTTGCCGTCATGCCAGCGGGCGTCGGGGCGGATGCGGTAGGTGACGGAGGAGAAATCCGCCGGGTAACTCACGCCCTCCGCGATCAGCCCATATTCGCTCGCCACCTCGTCGGAGGCGGGGACCATGAGCGTGTCGTAGATCAGATTGATGCCCGCCGCGGGCGTGCCGCGCGGAACCACGAAATTGAAGGTGTCGAACGTGCCGTCCTCGGCGAGGCGCAGCAG
>JAEWBL010000124.1 GCA_023391175.1 Pseudomonadota bacterium | reverse complement strand
GAAGCGTCCGGAGTTCCGTAGACCGCCAAAGTCTCACAGATCTCAACCAGCATCGCTGCCAGAAGAGACCCCGCAAGGACTCCGCCGTCCACGTTTCTCTTTCTTCTGTCATACATGTCAAACAGCGCGCCCTGTCGGGCAAATTTGCCTCG
Organism: Pseudomonadota bacterium; assembly: GCA_023391175.1. Classification (GTDB taxonomy): domain Bacteria; phylum Pseudomonadota; class Alphaproteobacteria; order Rhizobiales; family Xanthobacteraceae; genus Xanthobacter. The sequence goes on along the minus strand of JAEWBL010000124.1, from coordinate 2,881 downwards.
CCGAAGCGAGAGCCTCACACCCTTGGGAGGGTCCAGAGAACACCTTTCCGCCCGGCTTTTGACCGGCTGCCACTACGGACAGTGGAGAGGAGAGCTCCGGGGAAGCGCCGTCCCGCCATGCGGCGGCGCCCCGTCAGTGATGTGGCTTATAAGGGGGCCCCTCAGACCTGTCAACACCCTTGTTTTTGAGCCCGATACGATCTGTTGCCGGCTGTGGAAAACTCGGACGGCGTGACGCCACTAGCGACGGAGAAATCGAATTAAATCAGCTTACTATGGTCGTCCACAGGGGTTCCGACACCCCATCGTTCTACCAGCGACCCCGCTTTGAAGCCACCAGGTCCGCCTCAAATTCCTTCGCCGAGATCGACAAATTCCGCGATCAGCCGGGCGTCGGGGCGCTGGCGCCGGGCCGCGGGACGCATCAGTTCCTCCACCAGCTGGTGCACCTGGACAGCGATCTCCGGCACCGCGGTCACCTCCCAGAAGGCTGGGCGCGACAAGGGGCCGAGGGCGTGCAGCCAGGTCGAGGCATGCCCGTAGCGGTCGAGCAGCGCTGTTCCGCGGGTCTCCAGCCCCAGCCCGAGCGGATCGGGCCGGATACGTCCCGCCTCCCGCAGCCCGTCGAACGGCGGCACGGCAAGGGCTGCGAAATCGGAGCGCGGGCCCGTGCAGTTCACCACCCGTGCCACCTCGATCGAGAGCGCGCGGCCGGAATGGCGCCGGCGCAGGGTCGCCGCGACGCCGCCCGGCACAAGGTCGAGGCTGGCGATACGGCCGGCGACGACCGTGAGCTGGCCGGATTGCGTCAGCCCGCCGAAGGCCTCGGCAATGCGCGGCGCCATGCGGTGTCGGTGAATGTCCCAATAGGTTCGCCCATGGCGCAGGAAGCGCTCCCGGGCCTTGAGCGACCAGCTGGCCCAGACGGCCGCCAGCGCCGGGCGCGCGGCGTCCATCACCCGCTGCCACGGCACGTCGCGCGTTGCCGCCTGCCGGACGGCCGCGCGGATGAGGCGGAGCGCCTTTACCGGGTCGCCTGCCTCGCCCGGATCGAGAAACGGCTCCACGCCGCCGAGCCTGCCGGGCACGTCCGCATGGACATGGGGGACCAGGCCATGACGCGACACGCTCCAGATCGGCCCGCGATGACCGCGCGCCGCAAGCATCAGCGCCACGTCCACCATGGTGAGGCTCGAGCCGATGAGGAGCACGGGGGCATCCGGCGAAAGCGCGTCGATGTCCGGCCATCGCCACGGGTCCGGCACGAACAGCGGGCTGTCATAGACGCCACCGTCGCGGGTCCGCGGCGGGCGCGGCGGCATGTTTCCCGTGGCGAGCACCACATGGGTCCCATCGATGCGGCGCCCGTCGGCCAGGGTGACGCTGGGTACGGGGCGATCGGAGACGCGCACCACCTCGCCGCGAACCCGGCGCAGACGGCTGTTTCGGGCCGCCAGCGCCGTTTCCAGCCGCTCGGCGAGATAGGCGCCGAACAGGGCGCGCGGCACGAAGGCGCGGGCAAGATCGCCCCCGGCCTCCTCGATGGCCGCGGAGAGATCGGCGCCGCTCGCCTTCAGCCACTGGGCAAAGCTCGGCTTGAGCCCCACCTCCATGCGCGCCACCGGGACATTGAGCAGGTGGTAGGGGTCGCAGGCGCCATAGGCTAGGCCGGGCCCGGCCTTCGCCTCCCGCTCCACCAGCGCCACGTCGAGCCGGGCGGCAGCGGCGGCCAGCGCGAACAGGGTGCCGCTGAAGCCCCCGCCGACGACCACCACGGTGCCACGCGCGTCTCGGCTCGGCTCGGCGCCTTGCGCTTCCCAGGCATTCAGCATGGCGTTGCTCCTCGCGAGGCGGTCCGATCAGGAGGCAGAGACGCGGCGCGCCTCGGGCACGATGGCATTGCCGATGATTTCGCCGAACGGGCCGCGATGATTGGTGACAACGCCCGGGGCACCGGTTCCGGATGCACGCGGCAGCAGCGGCAGCACGCTTTCGCCAAAGCGATAGGCCTCCTCCAGGTGAGGATAGCCCGAGAGCACGAAGGTATCGACGCCCACCGCCATGTATTCCTTGAGCCGCTCGGCCACGGTCTCGGGATCACCCACGAGGGCGGTACCGGCGCCGCCACGCACGAGGCCGACGCCCGCCCACAAATTGGGCGCCACTTCCAGCTTGTCGCGCCGCCCGCCATGCAGCGCGCTCATCCGCCGCTGACCTTCGGAATCCATGCGGGAGAAGACCTTCTGCGCCTCGGCGATGGTCGCGTCGTCGACATAGCGGATCAGGTCGTCCGCCGCCGCCCAGGCCTCAGCCGCCGTATCGCGGACGATCACATGGAGGCGCACGCCGAATGTCACCTCTCGGCCCAGCGCGGCAGCGCGGGCGCGGATGTCCCTGATCTTCTCCGCCACCTGCGCGGGGGGTTCGCCCCAGGTGAGATACTTCTGCACCCGCCGGGCCGCCACATCATGAGCGGGCGCGGAGGAGCCGCCGAAGAACAGCGGCGGATGGGGCTGCTGCACCGGCGGATAGAGCAGCTTGCCACCCTCCACCTTGAAGTGCTTGCCCTCGAAATTCACGTCCTCGCCCTTGAGAAGGCGGGTGTAGATGTCGAGGAACTCGGCGGTGATCTCGTAACGCTCGGCATGGTCGGCGAAGAAGCCGTCGCCCTTGTTCTCAATCGGGTCGCCGCCGGTAACGACATTGATGAGGGCGCGGCCGCCGGAGATGCGATCGAGTGTCGCCGTCATGCGCGCGGCCACCGCCGGCGAGAGCAGGCCGGGGCGCACCGCCACCAGAAAGCGCAGGCGTTCCGTGAGCCCGGCAAGGGCGGAGGCCACGATCCAGCTGTCCTCGCAGCTGCGGCCGGTCGGGATGAGCA
>JAEWBL010000107.1 GCA_023391175.1 Pseudomonadota bacterium | reverse complement strand
CGACATCTATCTCGGCAAGATCACCAAGTGGAACGACAAGGCCATCGCCGACCTGAACCCCGGCGTGACCCTGCCCGCGAACGCCATCGTCCCGGTCTATCGTTCGGACTCTTCGGGCACGACCTCCATCTTCACCGCCTACCTGTCGGCCGTCAGCCCCGACTGGAAGTCCAAGGTCGGCTCTGCCACCTCGGTCCAGTGGCCCACCGGCGCCGGCGCCAAGGGTAACGAGGGTGTCACCGGCACCGTCAAGAACACCAAGGGCGGCATCGGCTACGTCGAGTTCATCTACGCTGCCGCCAACAAGCTGGTCGTGACCCAGCTGCAGAACAAGGCCGGCAAGTTCGTCAGCCCCGAGGTCGCCGGCTTCCAGGCCGCCGCCGCCTCCGCCGACTGGAAGGGCGCCAAGGACTTCGCCGCTTCCATGATCGACGCCCCGGCCCCCGAGGCTTGGCCGATCGTCTCCCCCACCTACATCCTGCTGCCGAAGAACCCGACCAACGTCGAGGCTTCGCGTGAAGTGATGAAGTTCTTCGAGTGGGCCTACACCAAGGAAGGCGCCGACATCGCCGAGAACCTGCACTACATCCCGCTGCCCGCGTCGGTGGTCGAGCAGGTGAAGGCCGCCTTCAAGGCCGAAGTGAAGGGCCCGGACGGCAAGCCCGTCCTCTGATCCCAGATGATCGCGCCGCCCTCCCAAAGAGGGCGGCGCTTTTCCTTAAGGTGACAGGTCCGGTAGCGCACGCATCGACAAGCCGGGGCAGGGGATAAAATGGACGCGACGGTGGAAGGCATGCGGTCTGGCTCGGCAGAGCCCATCAGCAAGGCCAAGGGAACGGGGCGGATCGCCGATCCGATCTTCATCGGCCTCCTCTGGGCGAGCGGCATCTTCGTCCTGATCCTGCTCGGGCTCATCATCGCCGAGCTGTTCAAGGGCGGCCTGCCGGCCCTCCAGCACTTCGGGCTGGACTTCATCTGGTCGTCCGCCTGGAACCCGGTGACCGAGAATTTCGGCGCCCTGGTGATGATCTACGGCACGCTGTTCTCCGCCATCATCGCGGTGATCGTGGCGCTGCCGCTCTCCTTCGGCATCGCCTTCTTCCTCACCGAGATCGCGCCCCAGCCGCTCAAGCGGCCCATCGGCGTCGCGGTGCAGCTGCTCGCCGCCGTGCCGTCCATCATCTACGGCATGTGGGGCTTCTTCGTCATCGTCCCGCTGATGGCGGCCTACGTGCAGCCGCCGCTGATCGACCTGTTCGGCGACATCCCGGTGATCGGAGCGCTGTTCGCCGGCCCGCCGCTCGGCTCCGGCATGCTCACCGCCGGCCTCATCCTCGCCGTGATGATCCTGCCCTTCATCACCGCCATGTTCGTCGAGACGCTCGAGAGCGTGCCGCCCATGCTGAAGGAATCCGCCTACGGCATCGGCGCGACCACCTACGAGGTCTACAAGAACGTCTCCGTGCCCTACGGCAAGACCGCCATGGTGGGCGCCATCATGCTTGGCCTCGGCCGCGCGCTGGGCGAGACCATGGCCGTGACCTTCGTCATCGGCAACGCGACGCGCATGTCCGCCTCCCTGTTCGCACCGGGAGCCACCATCGCCTCCACCATCGCCAACGAATTCCCCGAGGCCCCGATCGGATCGCTGAAGCTCACCTCGCTCCTGCAGCTCGGCTTCATCCTGTTCGTGATCTCCTTCATCGTCCTTGCACTGTCCCGGGCGCTCGTGCGCTCGCGGCTCGACTGACCGGGGGCTCGAACGTCATGGCTTCCCTCGCTGCGCGCCGCGCCGTCGACAAGACCGTCAAGGCGGTATCCACCGGCTTCGCCGTCTTCGCCCTGTTCCTGCTGGGCTGGATCCTCTGGACCCTGCTCTCGCGCGGCCTGCCCGCGCTGGGCACCAACGTCTTCACCCAGGTCACCAAGCCGCCGGGCCAGGGTGGCGGCCTGCTCAATGCCATCGTCGGCTCGCTGATCCAGATCGCTATCGCCATGGTCATCGGCGGCCCCATCGGCATCTTCTGCGGCACCTTCCTCGCCGAGAACGGCAAGGGCACCAAGATCGGCGCCGCCGCCCGCTTCGTGAACGACATCCTGCTGTCGGCGCCGTCCATCCTGGTCGGCCTGTTCATCTACACTTTGCTGGTGGTGCCGCTCGGCGGCTTCTCCGGCTGGGCCGGTGCCATCGCCCTCGCCATCCTGGTGATCCCGGTCATCGTGCGCACCACCGAGGACATGCTGAACCTCGTTCCGGTGGGCCTGCGCGAAGCCGCCTTCGCGCTCGGCGCGCCGCAGTGGAAGGTGGTCATGTTCATCACCTGGCGGGCGGCCCGCGCCGGCATCGTCACCGGCGTGCTTTTGGCCATCGCCCGCGCCGCCGGCGAGACCGCCCCGCTGCTGTTCACCTCGCTGGGCAACAACGCCATGTCGACCGACCTGTCGAAGCCCATGGCCAGCCTGCCCATCGCCATCTACCAGTTCGCCGGCAGCCCGTTCGACGACTGGGTGGCCCTCGCCTGGGCCGGCGCGCTGCTCATCACGGTGGGCGTGCTGGTGCTGAACGTGGCCTCCCGCCTCTTCCTGGCCCGCAGCCACTGATTTCAAGGCGCGGGCCAAGGCCCGCCGCCTCTCCGCCCCTTCCATTTCCTCCGAAGCACGGCCACAAGCCCAAGCGAGGACAAGATGACTTCAGCCGTCGATCCCACCTTCAATCTCGCGTCCGCCGTGGGGGCCAAGCCCGACGCGCCGCAGGCTCCCGCCAAGATCAAGGTGGAGAACCTGCAGTTCTACTACGGCAGCAACCACGCGCTGCGGAACATCAACTTCCAGGTTCCCGAGAAGCGCGTGACGGCCATGATCGGCCCGTCGGGCTGCGGCAAGTCCACGCTGCTGCGCGTCTTCAACCGCATGTTCGACCTCTACCCCGGCCAGCGCGCCGAGGGCGCGGTGATGTTCGACGGCGTGAACATCGTCGGCAAGGAGCTGGACCCCACCATCGTGCGCACCCGCATCGGCATGGTGTTCCAGAAGCCCACGCCCTTCCCCATGTCCATCTATGACAACATCGCCTTCGGCGTGAAGCTGCACGAGAAGCTCTCCAAGGCGCAGATGGACGAGCGCGTGGAATGGTGCCTGCGCAAGGCCGCCATCTGGGACGAGACCAAGGACCGCCTGCACACCTCGGCCCTCGGCATGTCCGGCGGCCAGCAGCAGCGCCTGTGCATCGCCCGCACCATCGCGGTGAAGCCCGAGGTGATCCTGCTGGACGAGCCCACCTCGGCGCTCGATCCCATCTCCACCTCGAAGATCGAGGACCTGATCGACGAGCTGAAGCAGGACTTCACCATCGTCATCGTCACCCACAACATGCAGCAGGCCGCGCGCTGCGCCGACATGACCGCCTTCTTCTACCTGGGCGAGCTCATCGAGATGGCCCCCTCGGACGTGATCTTCACCAATCCGAAGGAGATCAAGACGCGCGACTACATCACCGGCCGCTTCGGCTGACCGATTGAAGGATCACTGAGATGCCGGATCATATCGTCGCCTCCTTCGATCAGGAGCTGAAGGAAATCGGCCGCAAGGTCGTCGAGATGGGCGGGCAGGCCGAGCGCCTGGTCGCCGACAGCGTCACCTCCCTCATCCGCCGCGACACCGCCCTCGCCCAGAAGGTGGTGCTGCTCGACGCGACCGTGGATCAGGTGCAGCGCGAGATCGAGGACCGGGCCATCCTGGTCATCGCCAAGCGCCAGCCCGTGGCCGTCGATCTGCGCGAGATCGTCGCCGCCATCCGCATCGCCAACGACCTCGAGCGCATCGGCGACCTCGCCAAGAATGTCGGCAAGCGCGTCATCGCCATCGAGGGCGAGTACCACCCGGCGAAGCTGGTGCGCGGGGTGGAGCACATCTCCGACCTCGTGCTCGAGCAGCTCAAGGAAGTGCTCGACGCCTACGCCGCCCGCAACGAGGCGAAGGCGCTGGAAGTGTGGGGCCGCGACGGCGCCATCGACACCATGTACACGTCGCTGTTCCGCGAGCTCCTCACCTACATGATGGAAGACCCGCGCAACATCTCCGTGTGCACGCATCTCCTGTTCTGCGCCAAGAACATCGAGCGCATCGGCGACCACGCGACCAACATCGCGGAAATCGTCTACTACATGGTGACGGGCCAGAACCTGCGGGAGAGCCGCCCGAAGGCGGACGCCTCCAGCGACACCACCCTGCCCTTCCCGGGCCGCACCACCGTTCAGAGCTGATCGCCAGAGGCGACCCGCACACGCTGAAGACGGGGCGCAGAGCCCCGATAGTGACGGATAGAGCAAAGTGCCGGCGCGTATTCTGATCGTCGAGGATGAAGAGCCGTTGACCCTCCTGCTCCGGTACAATCTGGAGTCGGAGGGCTACGGCGTCGAGAGCGTGGGACGCGGCGACGAGGCCGAGACCCGGCTGCGCGAAAGCGTGCCGGATCTCATCATCCTCGACTGGATGCTGCCCGGCCTTTCGGGCATCGAGCTCTGCCGGCGCCTGCGCACCCGGCCGGAGACCGAGCGCCTGCCCGTCATCATGCTCACCGCCCGCGGCGAGGAGACCGAGCGGGTGCGCGGCCTCGCCACCGGCGCGGACGACTATGTGGTGAAGCCGTTCTCGGTGCCCGAGCTGCTCGCCCGCGTGCGGGCCCTGCTGCGCCGGGCCAAGCCCGAGCACGTGGCGACCCTCCTGCGCGCAGGGGACATCGAGCTCGACCGCGAGACCCACCGGGTGCATCGCGGCGGGCGCGAGATCCACCTCGGCCCCACCGAATTCCGCCTGCTCGAATTCCTGATGCAGAGCCCGGGCCGCGTCTTCTCCCGCGAGCAATTGCTGGACGGCGTGTGGGGCCAGGACGTCTATATCGACGAGCGCACGGTGGACGTGCACGTGGGCCGCCTGCGCAAGGCCATCAACCGCGGCCGCCAGTCCGACCCCATCCGCACCGTGCGCGGTGCCGGCTATTCCTTCAACGAGATGTTCGCCCGCGCCCATTGAGCGCGGCTTTCGCTCAGGCGGAGGGCGGGCTTTAGGGCGTTGTCTTCGCTCAGGCGCCGCGCGGGCTTTTTGCACCGTCATCCCCCGGCTCGTCCGGGGGATCCAGGTGTCCGCTCGTCCGGGTGGTCCGTAATCCGGGCACCTCTCCGGCCCATAAGTGGATCGCCCGCACGAGGCGGGCGATGACGGTCCTGAAGGGAAGAAGCGAAGACGGCCGTACGGCCCGCCCCCCTCACCCCGTCCGCACGCCCAGCAGCCCCAGCGCCTGCTTCGCGGCGCGCTCGCCCGAGAGCCAGGCGCCGCCGACGGTGCCCCAGAGCGTCTCGTGGGTGTGCTCGCCGGCGAAGACGAGGCGCCCGCCCACGGTCTCGGTAAAGGCGCGGCGCATGTTGCCGAAGCCCGGCAGGGCGCAGGAGAAGGCGCCCAGCGCCCACGGCTCCTTGCTCCAGCGGGTGGCGAACACCTTGGTCACGCGCGCCGCCGCATCCGCCCCGAACTCGCGCGTCAGCGCCGCCTTCACGAAGGCGGCGGCGGCCTCGGGCGGGCTGTCGGCGAGGCCGGCGGCCACGTCGCCGCCCACCTCCAGGCTGTAGAGATCGGTGCCGCCGATGCGGGCGCGCAGGGCATAGGCGCGCGGGCCGTCGGCGCGGAAATAGATCAGTTCGTCGGCGCCGAGATTGCCGGGATTGCGCGGCATGCGGAAGCCGATGTGATCGAAGGCGCCGAGCGTGATCTTCTCGATCGCCGTGCGATAGCGCGGCGGCAGGTTCGGCCCGATGCGCAGCTTGCCGGCGGCGATGACGCTCGGCGGCACCGCGACGATCACCGTGCGTCCGGTCACGCTGCCCTTGCTGGTCTGCAC
>JAEWBL010000100.1 GCA_023391175.1 Pseudomonadota bacterium | reverse complement strand
GATGTCGGCCTCGTACCAGGCGCGGGCGACGTGGGATTCGTGCAGCGAGACGCGGATGCGCACGATGCCGTCGCCGCCGGCGCCGAGATCGCCGGAGCGGGCAGCGGCGGCCATATGGTCGAACACGTGGCGGGCAAGCACCTCGGTGGTGGTGTTGCGGCCGGCGAAGGCGGGCACCTCGTCGAGATTCCTGTAGTTGAGCGGTCCGAGCACGGCCTTCAGCGCGTCATGGGCGCGGGCGATGTCCACCACCACGCCCTCCTCGGTCAGGTCCTCGCGATAGAAGGCCACATCCACCACGAAGGTCGCCCCGTGCAGCGCCTGCGCCGGGCCGAACAGGTCGCCCCGGAAGGAGTGGGCGATCATGATGTGGTCCCGCACTTCTACCGCATACATAGAATGTCCTTTCTGTCCGGTGGTCCGGCCTCAGCCGTAGTTGACGACGGTGGCGATCCCTTCCGCACCGGCTGCGAGGATACGCGGCATTCGGGCCGGCAGATCATTGAAGGCGACCTCCTCGGTGATGAGCGCGTCCAGCCGGTCGTCGGCGAGGAGGTCCAGCGCCTTGAGGAGGCGGCGGCGGCGGCTCCAGCGCGGGCGGCGGGCCGGGCTGACCGCGCCCACCTGCGAGGAGAGGATGGCGAGGCGCTTGTGGTGGAAGCCGCCGCCGAGCGCCACGTCCACCGGACGGTCGCCGTACCAGCTCATCTCGATCACCCGGCCCTCGTCGCCGCAGCAGGCGAGGCAGATGTTGAGGCCGGCCGAGGAGCCCGAGGTGTGGAAGACGAGATCGGCATCGAGATCGGCCGGCCCGGGGTCGGCGGGCAGGAATCGCGCGCCGAATGTGGCGGCGACGGCGGCGCGGGCGGGGTCGGTGTCCACCACCGTCACCTCCGCGCCGGGCAGCCGGCCGCAGAGATAGGCGACGAGCAGCCCGACCAGCCCGGCGCCCACCACCACGATGCGATCGCCGGGCCCGGCACCGCCGTCCCACACCGCGTTCAGGGCCGTCTCCATGTTGGCGGCGAGGGTGGCGCGCCGCGCCGGCACGGCATCGGGCACCGGGGCCAGCATGTCGCGGAGCGTGACGAACCGCTCCTGATGGGGCGCGAGGGAGAAGACGCGGCGACCGACCAGTTCGGGCGGTCCCACCTCCACCTCGCCGACCGCGCAATAGCCGTACTTGACCGGGAAAGGGAATTCTCCCTCCTGCAGCGGGGCGCGCATGCGCTTGCGGTGGACGGGATCGGTGAGCCCCGCCGCCACCAGCCGCTCGGTGCCGCGGCTGACCGCGGTGTAGAGGGTGCGCACCTGCGCCGTCGCCTCGTCCACGGCGGGCAGCACGCCCGGGCGCAGCTCACAGGCCCCGGGCGCGACGTACCAGAGGGCGCGCGCGAAGGGAGATGCGTGGCAAGTTGACGCAGGTTGAACGGCCATGCTTTGGCTCTCGTATAGGCTCGGGGTTCCATCGCCGCGGGCCGCCGGCACCCAGGGAGCTATGCATGTCTTCAAGGTCCGGTCCACTGTCCACGCTTCCCGACAAACCCGCACCCGCGTCGGCCACGCTGACGCCGGCCTTGATCCAGCCGCTCTCAACGCTCCGGCGGCGCCGTCTGTTCATGCTGGCGGCAAATCTGGTGACGGTGGCCCTCGTCCTCGCCGGCATGGTGGCGCTGGGCGCTCATGACGGCTTCTCGCTGGTGGATGGGCTGCTGCTGGTCTGCGCCCTCGCCATCACGCCGTGGAACTCCATCGGCTTCTGGAATGCGGCGGTGGGCCTCTATCTGCTGCACGGGCGGCGACGGGGCATCGAGGCGGCGGCGCCCTTCCTTGCACCGCCCCTGCCCGAAGGGACGATCAGCGCACGCACCGCCATTCTCCTCACCGTGCGGAACGAGGACCCGGCGCGGGCGCTGGCGCGGCTCAAGGCGGTCAAGGCCGACCTTGACCTCTCCGGCCATGGCGCCGCCTTCGACTTCCACATCCTCAGCGACACGTCCCGCCCCGAGATCGCAATCGCCGAGGAGGCACTTGTGGCGGCGTGGCGGGCGCAGGAGGGACCTGCCCGCATCTTCTACCGCCGCCGCGCGGACAATGCCGGCTTCAAGGCCGGCAACATCCGCGCCTTCTGCACGGACGCTGGCGATCGCTACGATTTCATGCTGCCGCTGGATGCCGACAGCCTGATGGGAGCGGACACCATCCTCTCCATGGTGCGCCTGATGGCGGCCTATCCGCGCCTCGGCATCCTGCAGAGCCTGGTGGTCGGTCTGCCGTCCCAGAGCGCGTTCGGACGCATCTTCCAGTTCGGCATGCGCCACGGCATGCGCAGCTACACCCTCGGCGCGAGCTGGTGGGCGGGGGATTGCGGCCCGTTCTGGGGGCATAATGCGGTGATCCGCGTCGCCCCCTTCCGCGATGCCTGCCATCTGCCGGAGCTGCCCGGCGGGGCCCCCTTCGGCGGACCGGTGCTCTCCCACGATCAGGTCGAAGCCGTGCTCATGCGCCGCGCCGGCTACGAGGTGCGCGTTCTGCCGGTGGAGAGCGAGAGCTATGAGGAGAACCCGCCCGCCGCCACCGATTTCGTCGGTCGCGACCTGCGCTGGTGCCTCGGCAATCTCCAGTATCTGCGCCTTCTGGCGGTGCCGGGCCTCGCTGCGAGCCTTCAGCCCATGAGCCGCTTCCAGCTCGTGTGGGCCATCCTGATGTTCGTGACGGTGCCGGCACATCCCGCGCTTCTGGCGCTGCTGCCGCTGGCGGCGGCGGAGGCCGGGCCGGGCTATCCCACCGCCCTGGCCCTCGCCCTCTACGGGGGGATGATGGCCATGGCGCTCCTGCCCAAGCTCGCCGGTGGCGCCGATGTGGTGCTGACGTCGGGCGGCGCCGCCCGCTACGGCGGGGCGTTGCGCTTTGCCGCGTCCGTGGCGGCGGAGCTGGTGTTCTCCTTCCTGCTCAGCGCCATCACCGCCATGGCGGTGACGCTGGAGATGGGGCGCCTGCTGCTGGGCCGGGTGCGCGCCTCCTGGGGCGCCAAGGTTTCCTGGCGGGCCCAGGCCCGCGACGGCCATGGCGTGGATTTCGCCCACGCGGCGCGGGCGTTCTGGCCGCAGACGCTGTTCGGTTTCGCCGTTCTTGCCGCGCTTCTGGCGGTGCAGCCGGTGCTGGCGATGTGGGCGGCGCCGGTGCTGGCGGGCTATGTGCTCGCCATCCCCTTCACAATGGCCACCGCGGATCCGCGTCTCGGCCGGCTGTGCGTGCGCCTCGACCTGTGCGCCGTGCCGGAGGAGTTTGCTCCGAGCCGGGTGCAGCGCCTGCTGGCGGGCGAGACGTTCGAGGCCCGCCGGGCGGCCTGACCATCTGACACTTGAAATGAAAAGGCCGGGCGCGAGCCCGGCC
>JAEWBL010000066.1 GCA_023391175.1 Pseudomonadota bacterium | reverse complement strand
TCCGTACATCTGGCGCTTGACCAGCTTGAGCCTGTTGACGTGCCCTTCTGTTTGGCCGTTGGACCATGGCTCGCGAATGGCGGCAAGGACCGCCTCGCGATCCTTGAGAATGCCGCGGGCAAATGCGTGCAGAAGGCTTTCTTGTGCTGCCGCGATCCAGGCGTCCAGGCCGGCGGCAGCCTTGGTCCTGACCATATGGTGGAACCGCATGATGAGCTTGCGGGCCGCATCGAGGTCCGGCACGCCAGCCTCGATGGCGGCGACGGTCACGGTCGCAGCTCTGCCGAGGTGATCACGACCCGTTGTCATCAGGTGGGCGACCATCCGGGCAGATGGGATTTTTTGCATTCCCTGATGATTGACCTGTTCGGCCCGTCTGCGCCGGGTGGCCCATTCAGTTACCACACGCAAGGAACCGCCAAAGCCACGGAGCTGTAAATGGCGCCATAGCTCGGCGCCGTTCCTACAGCCACCGGTCCAGGCTTCATCGAGAACGGGCAGAAAGGGCTCCAGGGTGCTGGCCTTTGTGAAGAAGAGATCGGTCCGCATACCCCGAACCACCTTGCGGACCAGGCCACGGCTATACCCCAGACGGCGCACGATATCCTTGATCGACACACCCTCCCTGTGTAGGGCCAGAATGGCGGCGTTGTCGTCCTCGCGCCGCAGGTAGCCATCATATTGAAGGCGCTCGGCGGCGGTCAGCAGCCTGGGACTGATGGTGGTCGCGCCAATCGTGCCCCGGATGGCCTGCATGGATTTGCGCACGACGTCGAGAAAGGCCGCGCTGGCATTTTCGATGAGGTGCCAGCGGTCAGCAACCTGGAGCGCATCAGGTAAGGCCTGTGCACCAGCCTCGCCGTATCCAGCGCCGCGATCGCGCGATAGCACCCGGATGGTGGAATGCCGCGCCAGGAATGCCTTGACCGTTGCGGAGTCACGATCCGGCAACAGCTTGACGACCCGGTGCCGCTCCAAATCACAAACGATGGTGCCATATCGATGGTTGCGCCGAAACGCCCAGTCATCGACCCCCACGATCACTAACGCCTCAGTGGGGCTTCGGGCGTGACGGCGCACAACTCGCAAAAGGGTATCATTGCTGACGGGCAGCATCAGCCTCCTGGCCAAGTTGGCCGCGGGCCGCCCGCCGAGAGCGAGACCGAGATGACGAACCAGCACTTCGAGACGTGTTGTCCGGCGTGCCCGCATCCCGAACAGTCCCTCTCCGAAGCGTTCCGCGAAGATCCGTTGCTGACAATGGGATGCTGTGCAGACAAAGCGCCGAGCGGTGATACGCAGTTCCAGGCGCTGCCCGCTACAGGGCAGATCTGAAACAGTACGGATGTAGCGGCTATGAATGCGCTTCGATGGCGCCGAGCATCGCGGACAAGAGCGGCTCGCGGCTGCGGCCCTGGCATGTACGATGAGGGTGCCACCCGCCTCCGTGACCTGCTCGGTCACCAGATCGGGTGGGATTAGATTGGACAGGCGAAGCTCGGGCCGCATGGCGCTGATTCTCCATCGAGATCCGCACCACTTCGGTCCCAAACATCATCAAGAGTGAGTCAGACCCAAAATTACACGCCGATCCCCCTCACAACGGGGTCAATCTTCCATGCCGAAACACACGCCACGCATGGTATCGCGAAGCTCGCCATGCCGTCCGAGACGTGGCAGATCGTCTTCTCGATCATCGGAGCTATCGCCATCGGCGTCACGACGCTGTTGCAGGTCACGGGCATGGCGCCCCGCGGTCAGTGGCGGACCAGTGCATGGTGGGAGCGATCTTGGCCGGTTGGGCTCGGCGCGGCGGAAGCACACGGAGCAGGCCCGGAACGGGGGACGTAAAGCCGAAGAGGATCGGGCCGGTCTTCCGTGAGGTTGCGGCGGGTCGCCATCTTCCCCGTTCGGTATCCGTCGGTCGACCGCTCCAAACGGCCTCTCCAATGGGCGGATCTGGCCGAAGGACGGCTGCGCCTCGACCGCCTCTGCCGCAACGGCGCATCATGACTTTCTTCCCCTGCCGGACCCCACCCCACGCGACAGGTCGCGTGGGGACCCCGAGGCGCCGTCATTCCTCGCGAAGCAAGAAAGTCCCTCTCGCGCCGTCCTCCGCTTGGCTCCGGTCGCAATCCTCACCCCATCGCGCCAGCCGCGACGGGGACCCCGAGGCGATGCGGCGTCGGTCGCCTCCGGCCTTCCGATCGCCATCGAGGCCGCAATGGTGCGGGCTCGGAAACGGAAGACGGAGATTTACCATGGCCACCATCGGCACCTTCAAGAAGACCGGCGCGAACGAGTTCTCCGGCGAGATCGTCACCCTCAGCGTCCAGGCCAAGGGCGTGCGCATCGTCCCCGACCTGCGGGCCAACGGCGAGAACGCCCCCAGCCACCGGGTCCTGGTAGGCCGGATCGAAATCGGCGCCGCCTGGTCCAAGCGCTCCAGCGAAGGCCGCGACTATCTGGGCCTCAAGCTCGACGATCCGAGCTTCAACGCCCCGATCTACGCCAACCTCTTCGACGACGAGGACGCTGACACCTTCTCGCTGGTCTGGTCCCGTCCGAGCGGACGCCGCGGCGAGTGAGGCGATCAAGGCCCCGGCCGGTTTCGGCCGGGGCTTTCCTACCATCAGGTTCGCCGGTCAGTCATTGCCGTCGGGCTGCACCAGCTCGACGTGGCTGACGTCTAGCGCCTGAGCCAGCTCGTAGAGGGTGATCACTGTCGGATTGCGTCGACCGCGTTCCAGGCCGCTGATGTACTGCTGGCTGAAACCGGAGCGTGCTTCCACGTCCTCCTGCGTCAGGCCCTTCTCCTGACGTAGGCGCGCGAAATTCCGGCCGACCAGCTTGCGCATATCCATGCGCAGACGGATCGCAATTTACACACTTTGAGCTTATCAACTT
>JAEWBL010000465.1 GCA_023391175.1 Pseudomonadota bacterium | reverse complement strand
CTGGAGGACGACGTGCTTGCGGGCGGCGCGCTGGCGGGGGCCGGGGCCGGGGCGGGCTGCGCGGCGGTCGCCGGAGGCTTCGGCTTCGGCCGCGAGGCGGATGGCTTGGGCCGCTCGCGCACCTCGGGCGTGCCCTGCGGGTCGAAGCCCACATAGATGATGTAGCGCTCCATCTCGTTCGGCTTCAGCAGCGGGAACGCGATCTGGTCCTCCACCACGGTGAAGGGCGCGTGGCCCGGATCGGCCGGAACATCGACGGCAACGGCAAAGAACTTGGTGGTGACGGTCTTGGGCGAGGGCCCCTCGTTCACCACGGCAATGCGAACGGGGACCTTCACCTGCCCGGGGCTGCCCTTTTCGCCCATCAGGACGCGGCCTTCGATGCCCACCTTCACCAGCATCATGCCGTTGGCGATGGTGCATTCGCGGGCGAGGCGGCCGATGGTGGCCTGGTAGCGCAGCCCGCCGCCGGTGGTGACCTGCCAGCTCCCGGCGCCGGTGCGCACGGTGAGCATGGGGCAATCATAGGACAATTGATCCGGACCGGCACCGACCACGAGCGAGCCGGAGGTAGCGCTGTTCACGACACCGGCAGAGGTGGCGCCCGGCGTCGCAATGGTGGTGCCGCCGGCGACGCCCGTGTCCTGCGCACCGAAGGAGCCATCGAGGCCTTCGCCGCCGGCGCAGCCGGCGAGGACGGCCGCCATGAGGCCGGGCAGCATCAGCCGCGCGACGGGCAGCCGGAGGAACGTGAGGCCGCGGACAGCCGGCGGAGACGACAGGGGTGCGGACACGCGCGTGGGCACCGTCACGGGCCCGTCGGTGGCCCGGATCTGCGCGACCGTCCGTGTTGCACCCGCCATATCGTCAACTCCATGGGCGCCCTGGATCGCGCGCTTATAGCAAAGGGAAGCCGGCATGAGGACTCCCCGCCCGCCCCTGCGGGTCCCCGGCGCCGGCTCCGTGAAAGTAAGGTTACCGGGCCCCGTCAGCCCCCGAGACCGACGGGCTTGCCCACCACCACCGTCAGCGCATCCTTTGCCGTGGCCAGACGGCCGGCGACGCGCTTGAGGTCGTCGAGGGTGACTGCAGCGATCAGCGCGTTGCGACGGTCGATGTAATCGATGCCGAGCTCGTCGAGCTGGATCTGCAGCAGCTGGCCGGCGACCTTGGACGAGGTGTCGAAGCGCAGGGCATAGCTGCCCATCAAATAGCTCTTCGCCTCCTCCAGCTCCTTGGCGGTCGGCCCGTCCTTCAGGATCTGGCCGAACTCGTGGGTGATGAGGGAGATGGATTCCGCCGCCCGCTCGTTCTTGGTGGCCGTGCCGGCGAACCAGAGGCCCACGTGGGAGAGCGCCACCTGATAGGAATAGACCGAATAGGCGAGCCCGCGCGCCTCCCGCACTTCCTTGAACAGGCGCGAGGAGAAAGCGCTGCCGCCGAGGATGTGATTGAGCACATAGGCCGGGATGAAGTCCGGATCGCGCCGCTCGAGACCGCCGGTGCCCATCACCACCACCGACTGCGAGACGTCGAGGGGGATGACCTCCACCGTGCCGATCTTCTGCGGCGTCACATTGGCGACGGGAACGAGCGTCGCCTGGGCCGGAAGCTTGCCGAACACCTCGTCGAGCCGCTTGCCCAGCTCCTCCGCGCTGATGTCGCCCACCACGGCGACGCGCAGGTTCGAGCGGGCGAAGGTCTTGCCGATGAAGCCGGCGATGTCCTCGCGGGTCAGCTTGGCGACGCTATCCAGCGTGCCGTCCACCGGCCGGCCATAGGGATGGCCCGGGAATGCGAGCGCGAACCAGCGGTCGTTGGCGATGGCGTTGGGCTCGGTGGAGCGGCGGCGCAGCATGGCGAGCTGGGAGGCGCGGATGCGCTCCACCGCCTCACCATCGAAACGCGGCTCGTTCACGGCGAGGCGCAGCAGTTCGAAGGCCTTGTCGCGGTTTTCCGAGAGGGTGCGCAGGGACCCGCGCATCTCGTCGCGGCCAGCGTCGAAATGCAGTTCCACCGCATGATCGGCCAGCGCCCGCTGGAAGGCATCGGAATCGAGCGACCCAGCGCCCTCGTCCAGAAGCGAGGAAGCGAGGTTGGCGAGGCCGGCGTGATCGGGACCGTCCTGGGCGGCGCCGCCGAGGAACGCGAACTCGAAGGCGATGAGCGGGAGCGTGGTGTCGTGGACCAGCCAGGCCTTGATGCCGCCGGGGCTCGTCACCTCGGTGATGCGGCTCGACTGGGACTGCGCCGTATCAGCGGCGAGAAGGGAAAGGGCCATCGTAACCATCGCAAGAAAGAGCCGGGCGGCAGGGCGAAGGCCCGCGCCCGCGAAAAAGGCGCGCCGGCCCGAACGGGCCGGCGAACGGAACGCGAAAGCCGGGACGGCCGTCGTCACGAGCGATTGTCCTTCTTGCCGTCCTTGCCCGCCTCGCCGGCCTTCGGCTCGGCCTGCTTGAGGTAGCCGGTCACGGCGCGATCAGTGACGAGATAGCGGCGAGCCACGTCGCGGACCTGATCGGCAGTCACCGCCTTGAGCCGCTCGGGCCACTCGCGCACGTCCTTGGCGGAAAGGCCGGTGGCCCAGGAGGCGCCGTAGATGCGGGCGAGGGTCGCCTGGTTGTCCTGCGCGTAGATGGTGTCGGCGATCAGCCGGGTCTTGGCGCGAGCCAGCTCCAAGTCATCGACGCCCTTGTCCTGCAGCTCGGCCACCACCGCATCGACGGCAGCCTCCAGCGTTTCAAGGCTCACGCCCGGGCGCGGCGAGGCATAGGCGACGAAGCGCGTCGCATCGTAGGCCGTCCCCTGATACCAGGAGCCGGCACCGGCCGCGAGGCCCTTCTCCGCCACCAGCGTGCGGTACATGCGGCTGGTCTGTCCGCCCCCGAGGATGTGGGAGAGCACTTCCAGCGCTTCCGCATCGCCCGGCGCGGCGGTGCGAGCGGACGGCACGAGATAGGAACGCTGGAGGCTGGGCTGGGCGACGCGCGGGTCGGCGAGCGACACCCGCCGGTGGGCACGCGGCTCGGGCTCCTGCGGACGGCTGCGCGGCGGAGTGTCGGCCTGGGCGACCTTGCCGTAGGTCTTTTCCGCCAGCGCCTTGACCTCGGCGGGGTCGACGTCGCCGGCCACCACCAGAAGGGCGTTGTTGGGGGCATAGAAGCGGCGGTAGAAGGCCAGGGCGTCCTCGCGGTTGAGGCCCTTGATCTCGTGTTCCCAGCCGATGATCGGGTGCTGGTAGGGATGGTTCACGTAGGTCGTGGCCTGCAGCACCTCGGAGAGGCGGGCACCGGGATCGTTGTCCGTGCGCATGCGACGCTCTTCCAGCACCACGTCGCGCTCGGGCAGCACCACCTCGTCGGAGAGCTTGAGGCCGCGCATGCGGTCGGCCTCGAAGCCCATCACGGTCTCAAGGTGCTCCTTCGCCACGCGCTGGAAATAGGCGGTGTAATCTTGCGAGGTGAAGGCGTTCTCCTGCCCGCCGAGCCGCGCCACCTCGGCCGAGAACTGGCCCTGGGGATGCGCATCGGTGCCCTTGAACATCAGGTGCTCAAGGAAATGGGCGATGCCGGACTTGCCCGGCTGCTCGTCGGCCGATCCCACCTTATACCACACCATGTGGGTGACCACCGGGGTGCGGTGATCGGGGATGACCATGACCTGAAGGCCGTTGGCGAGCTTGAATTCGGTGACTTCGGGGCCCGCCGCGTCAGCAAGGCGGGGAGAAAATGCGGCCGCTCCAGCGGCGAGAATGGCAACCATGGCGAGACGGCTCATCTGCACGTGACGATCTTTCGGCATTCGACGCACCCGCGGGTGCGTCCGTCAAGGAAAGATAGGAGGCCCGCCACCGCCGAAAAGGACCGGCCGGAGCGGTATCGGGCCGCGCCTGCAGACCGTTCGACCCTCGCGTCCGTCACTGGCGATCGAACAGGGTCGGCATCTTCCAGGGCTCCTTCTTCTCCTCCACCACGCCGTAGGGGGCATTGGGGGCGGGCGTCTGGTAGCCGGGCGGCGGCTGGATCAGGTTTTCACGGTTCGGTTCACCGTTGAACGTGAGCTGCTCCTGCTTGGCACCACCGAGCCCGGGGAAGCTGAACGAGCCCAGCTGGCTCGGCATGAGGACGTCGCGCGTGGAGCCGGCGCCCACCGGCTCGGTCGGCGCCGTGCTGTTGCCCACCGCCCGCTTCTTGTTGCGGTTCAGTTCGGACGGCATCAGCGGCTTGCCCGGATCATCGCGGAGGATCGGCTGCTTCGCCGCCTGCGCCGCGGCGGCGCGGCGCTGCTGGTCGTAATCCTTCGGCCAGTTGGGATTGACCTCGGCGGCGCTCTTCTGGGGCGCGGGAAGGGCATCCGGAACGCGCGGCGGCACCACGAGCGGCGCGCGCTCGCGATAGTCGATCTCCGGCTTCTCCTCTTCCTCCTTGAGGCCGAGGATCTGCATCGCGCTCTCGAAGATATTGGTGCTGCCGTCGAGGCTCTGCGCGGCGGCCGGGGTGGGCGCGGCGAGCATCACGGCAAAGGCGGCCAGCAACACGCCGCCGCCGAGACGGCGCAGAGCAAGATGGGGTGCGGGGGACAGGATGGCGCCAGCCGCGCGCGGCGCGGCATCAGCGCTATGCGGGAAAAGGGAAATCTCTCGCATGGGTCTCACGTCCTCGATGCCATCCTCTAATGCGTTCTCAAAGCATGCGCTCTCACAGCTCGCGCTCGGCCTTGGACCGGGGCGCCATTGGCGCGGCCGAGGGCGGCGATTTTGAGGCGCCACCGAGAAATGCATCGTAAAGAAGCAGGGCCACGCCCACAACAACCGCCACATCGGCCAGGTTGAACACGTACCAACGGTACCCGAAGGCGTGGAGCGACACGAAATCGAACACCGCGCCATAGACCACGCGGTCCACCGCATTGCCGATGGCGCCCCCGATCAGCAGGCCTAGCGCGAACGCCTCGAACCGGCTGCGGGCGCGGGCCAGCCACACGGCGAACAGGATGGCCGCCGCCACCTTGATGGCCACCAGCACCCAGCGCCCGGTCTCCCCCTGGGGAAACAGGCCGTAGCTGATGCCGTAATTCCACAGCGCGGCGAAGTCGATGAAGGGCGCGACGGGCTTGATCGGCGCATTCCAGGAGGCCGACCATGCGAGCACGAGGCCCTTGGAGGCCTGATCCGCCACCAGCACCGCGAGTGCGACGAGAAGACCGAAGAAGATGGGACGGCGCTGCAAGGGGCCTCTCTCAGGAACGGCCGCTCTGACCGATGGCCGGACGCGATCCGCCGTTCATAGACGAGCCCGCCCGCCCCGGCAACGCGAGGGCGGGCGGGGTTCGCTTCACTCCGCCGCAGCGCGGGCGGCGTAGAACTCCCTAAGCGCGGCGGCATCGCGCGGCGTCACGTCGGGGAATTCCGCGTCGCTGCCCACCTCGGGCGAGACCTTCCACGAGCGGGCGCACTTGGTGCCTTCCGCGCGAACCGGCACCACGGCCACGCCGGGCACGTCGGGAAGGCGGAAGGCATCGGCCGGCCCCTCTCCACGGATCAGCTTCGCGTCCGAGGTGATGGCGATCTCGGCAAGGTCGAGCCCGGTGAGGGCCTCGGCGAGCGTGTCGTCGCTCACATGGACCTCGGGCGCGGCCTCAAGGGACGAGCCCATGCGCTTGGCGGCACGCTCGACTTCCAGCGCGCCCAGCACGACGCGACGGATCAGGCGGACCTTGCGCCACTGCTCGGCCAGCGCCTCGTCGCGCCACGCGGCGGGGGTCTCCGGGAAGGCGAGCAGATGGACCGAGCCCTCTTCATCCCCGGTGCGGGCGATGTAGGCCTCCTCGCAGGTGAAGGCGAGGATGGGCGCGAGCCAGGTGATCAGGCGGTTGAACACCTCGTCCAGCACGGTGAGGCAGGCGCGCCGCGTCACCGAGGAGATGGGATCGCAATAGAGCGCATCCTTGCGGATGTCGAAATAGAAGGCCGACAGCTCGATGTTCATGAACTGGGCGAGGGCCGCGTGCACCTTCTTGTAGTCGAAGGCGCGGTAGGCGGCGCGGATCTCCCCGTCCAGCTCGGCGAGCCGGTGCAGGATGAAGCGCTCCAGCGACGGCATGTCCGCCATCGCCACCTTCTCCTCCGGCTGGTAGTGGTGCAGCGAGCCCAGCAGCCAGCGCAGGGTGTTGCGCAGCTTGCGGTAGGTATCGGCCGTGGTCTTGAGGATTTCCGGGCCGATGCGCAGGTCGTCCGCATAATCGGAGGCGCACACCCACAGGCGCAGGATGTCGGCGCCGGACTGCTTGATGACGTCCTGCGGCGAGGTGACGTTGCCCAGAGACTTGGACATCTTGCGGCCGTCCTCGTCGAGGACGAAGCCGTGGGTCAGCACCACGTCATAGGGCGGGCGGCCGCGGGTGCCGCAGCTCTCCAGCAGCGAGGAATGGAACCAGCCGCGGTGCTGGTCCGAGCCCTCCAGATACATCACCTTGTCGCGGCCCTCGGGGGCGCGCTCGGCCTTGAGGTCGGGACGCACCTCCAGCGTGAAGGTGTGGGTGGAGCCGGAATCGAACCACACGTCGAGGACGTCATCCACCTTCTGCCAGCCCTCGGACGCGCGCTCGGCCAGGAAACGGGCGGTGGCGCCCTCCTTGAACCAGGCATCCGCACCCTCGGCGGCGAAGGCCTCGGCGATCGCGGCGTTCACGCGGCCGTCGACGAGGATGTCCTTGGTCTCCTTCTCGACGAAGACGGTGATCGGCACGCCCCAGGCGCGCTGGCGCGAGACGACCCAGTCCGGCCGGTTGGCGATCATGCCGGTGATGCGGTTCTCGCCGGCGGCGGGCACCCACTCGGTTTCCTTGATCGCCTTCAGCGCGCGGTTGCGCAGCGTATCGGCATTGCCGCCCGCGACCGGCTGCGGATCGGCCGCATCCGGCGCGCCGGCCTCGCCGATCGGCTTGTCCATGGCGATGAACCATTGCGGCGTGTTGCGGAAGATCACCGGCTTCTTCGAGCGCCAGCTATGCGGATACTGATGCTTCAGGCGGCCGCGCG
>JAEWBL010000490.1 GCA_023391175.1 Pseudomonadota bacterium | reverse complement strand
CGACATGAAGGAGAAGGTGGACCCCTATCTGCGGCCCATCTACGACGCGCTCTATGACCTGATGGACCGCCCCTTCGTCGAGCGGGCCCTGCAGTCCGGCGAGATCGAGATCGCCCCGCTCGCCTTCCAGCGTCACGTGGTTGCCGCGCGAATCCGCCTTCACCCCCAGCTTGCGCTCGATGAGGGCAAGGTTGCGGCCGTAATGGCCGAACAGCTGGGTGGCGAGCCGGTTGTCGTCGAAGGCCAGCACCACATGGGCGGCGGCCGGCTCGTCCGGATCGGCCCAGGGGGCCGTCACCGCCGCGCGGGCGGGGCCGGGAGAGGCCTGCTGGCCGGAGGCCGCAAGGGGACGATCACGGTTGTCGCTGCCGGATCTGCGCAAGCTCAGGCCTCCATGGCCGCAAGCGGCCGGGAATGGGCGGGGGAAGGGGTCGTCTCGGCGGGAACGCCGGCGAGGCTGTTCGGGCCGACGTCGGTGATGGTGACGGTGAGAAGCTCGCCGATGCCGGCGGGCGGATCGTTCACCACCACGCTCTGGAGATACGGCGAACGGCCGATGAGCTGGCCCGGCTGGCGGCCGGGCTTCTCCAGCAGGATATCGAAGGTGCGGCCCCGGCAGGCGGCGTCGAAGGCCGTCTTGGAGGCTTCGAGCAGCTTGTGCAGCTCGGCGAGGCGCTCGGCCATCACCTCTTCCGGCACCTGCCCCTCGTGCTCGGCGGCGGGCGTGCCGGGGCGGGCGCTGTACTTGAAGGAATAGGCGCTGGCGAAGCCGACCTCGCGCACCAGATCGAGCGTGTCCTCGAAATCGCGGTCCGTCTCGCCCGGGAAGCCGACGATGAAGTCGGACGACAGGGCATGGTCCGGCCGCACGCCGCGCATGTTCTCGATGAGCGAGAGGAACAGGTCGCGGCCGTGCCTGCGGTTCATCGCCGCCAGAATGCGGTCGGAGCCGGACTGCACCGGCAGGTGCAGATAGGGCATCAGCTGCGGCAGGTCGCGGTGGGCGGCGATCAGGTCGTCGCCCATGTCGCGCGGATGGGAGGTGGTGTAGCGCAGCCGCGCCAGCCCCTCCATTTGCGCCAGGCGCTCCATGAGCCGGGCGAGGCTCCAGACCTTGCCGTCCGGCCCCTCGCCGTGGAAGGCGTTGACGT
The DNA here is from genome assembly GCA_023391175.1 of Pseudomonadota bacterium. GTDB lineage: Bacteria > Pseudomonadota > Alphaproteobacteria > Rhizobiales > Xanthobacteraceae > Xanthobacter. The sequence continues at coordinate 2,775 of JAEWBL010000490.1, read as the reverse complement.
TCTGGCCGATGAGGGTGATCTCGCGCACGCCCTGGTCGAGGAGGCGGGCGGCCTCGTCGAGGATCTTCGTGACCGGACGCGAGACCTCGGCGCCGCGGGTGTAGGGCACCACGCAGAAGGTGCAGAACTTGTCGCAGCCCTCCTGCACCGTCACGAACGCCGCCGGGCCGCGCTTGCGGGTGGCGGCGCGGGTGGGTGCGGGCAGGTGATCGAACTTGTCCTCGGCGGGAAATTCGGTGTCCACCACCCGCTTGCCGGCCTTCGCCTCGGCCAGAAGCTCGGGCAGGCGGTGGTAGCTCTGGGGGCCGACCACCACGTCCACCACCGGGGCGCGGCGCATGATCTCGGCGCCTTCGGCCTGGGCGACGCAGCCGGCGACGGCGATCATGGTGTCGGAGCCGGCTTCCTGCTTCTGCTTCCTGAGGCGTCCGAGCTCGGAATAGACCTTCTCGGCGGCCTTCTCGCGGATATGGCAGGTGTTGAGGATCACAAGGTCGGCCTCGGCCGGGTCCTGCGTCTCCACGTATCCCTCGCGCGCCAGTGTGTCCGCCATACGATGGGAATCGTAGACGTTCATCTGGCAGCCGAAGGACTTCACATAAAGCTTGCGGGGCTCGTGCATGTCGCCTGTTCTGTCGCCGTCGATCTTCGCGTGTGGGCGCGACGCGATCGTGACGCCAGCTCTTGTCGCCCCCTTCATGGTTCCGTGAGCTTTTGATCCTACCGGCAAACGCTAGGATTGGAAATGGGCGGCGGGTCTCACGCCCCGGATGTCGCTGCGGCCCACTCGGCCACGACCGCCGGATCGGTCTCCGTCGGCACCCGCTCCGCGGCCGTGCGGGCGGTCGTCGCGGGGGCCGCCAGCCGCCCGAGCGCCCACACCGCAGCACCTCTGACCAGAGCGGAGTCATCTGCCAGCCGCGCCTCCACAAGGGACAGAAACGCGGCATCTCCGGAATTGCCGATGGCGATCAGCACGTTGCGCACGAAGCGGTCGCGCCCCACCCGCTTGATCGGGCTTTTCGGGAAGCGGGCGCGGAAGGCGGCATCGTCCAGCGCCACCAGCTCGGCCAGCGGCGGCGCGTCATTCTCTGCCCGCGCGGCCAGCTTCGCCTCCTGGCCCAGTTGCGCGAACTTGTTCCAGGGGCAGGCGGCGAGGCAGTCGTCGCAGCCATAGATGCGGTTGCCCATGAGCGGCCGCAACTCCACCGGGATCGGGCCCTTGTGCTCGATGGTGAGGTAGGAGATGCAGCGCCGCGCATCGATGACGTAAGGCGAGGGGAAGGCGGCGGTCGGGCAGGCTTCGAGGCACGCGCGGCAGGAGCCGCAATGGTCCTTTTCGTGCCCGTCGGGCTCAAGCTTCAGTGTGGTCGCGATGGCGCCGAGAAACAGCCAGGAGCCGAATTCCCGCGAGACGAGATTGGTGTGCCGCCCCTGCCAGCCGAGGCCCGCGGCGGCGGCGAGCGGCTTTTCCATGAGCGGAGCGGTATCCACGAACACCTTCACGTCGGCCGCGACGCCGCGTTTGCCCGCCTCCGCCAGCAGCGCGCGGGCGACACGCTTCAGCTTCGGCTTGATGATGTCGTGATAATCCTCGGCCCGCGCATAGACCGAGATGGCGCCTGCGCTGCTCTGGGCCAGCACGGCACGGGGGTCTTCGGCGGGTCCGTAATTGAGGCCGAGCATGATGACGCTGCGCATGTCCTGCCACAGCGTCAAAGGATCAGCGCGGCGGTCCAACGTCTCGGCCATCCAGCCCATATCGCCAAAGGCGCCGTCCGCGACCCAGGCGCGGAGCCGTTCCCCGGCGGGCAGACCCGCCTCGGGCCGGCTGATGCCGACCGCATCGAACCCCTCGTCACGGGCGAGGCGGCGGACGATCTGCTCCAGCCCGCCCGCGTCCGTCAGAAATCGAGGTCCGCGTAGGTCTTGGAGGGGGGCATGCCCGGGATGCTCTCGGTGAGCAGGGCGCGGAAGGTCGGGCGCGACTTGATCCGCGCGTACCAGTCCCTCGCGTGCTCGTCCTCGTCCCACGGTACGTCGCCCAGATAGTCGGCCACCGAGAGATGCGCGGCGGCGGCAAGGTCGGCCTGGCTCAGCTTCTCGCCGGCGAGCCATTTGCGCGCCTTGGCCAGCCAGCCGATGTATTTCAGATGATAGCGTATATTGGCGCGCGCCACCCGGAGCGAGGTGGCATCCGGCGATCCGCCGCCCTGCTCGCGCGTCATGTAGCGCTTGTGGATGCGCTCCCGCACCAGGGGCTCGGTGGATTCGACGTACATCTTCTCGTTGAACCACTGGGTCAGCCGGCGCACCTCCACGCGGCCGGCCGGATCCTCCGGCAGGAGGCGGTGGGCGCCGAGGGCGAGGCCCCGGGTCTCATCGAGATATTCGGCGATGATGAAGGCGCCCGGCACCGAGGCCGCCATCTCCTCCACGATCACCGGCGTCTCCCCCGACGGATTGAGCGCGAGGAAGCCCGGCCGTCGCTCCCACACGCGCTCCTCCACCAGCTCTGGCTCCAGGCCGTATTCGGCGAGCAGCAGGCGGACAAAACGGGAATGTGGGCAAAAGGGATGATGATGCAGATACATGGGCCGATTTCGCCGGGGGTCGAAGGGAGGGGGCGAGGCACCCGGCGTTGCCTATGATTAGAAGCCGAACCTTTCCGATTGGTTCCTCCCTGCTGCAGCGCGGGCTGGCGGCCGGCTGCTCTCGCATTTCGCATTCCAATCGTGGTGAGCGAATCATGAACGATGTCGCGCGCCCGCCAAC
>JAEWBL010000419.1 GCA_023391175.1 Pseudomonadota bacterium | reverse complement strand
TCGAACGTCACCGCGAGGCCCAGCACCTTGTAGGCGAAGAGCGTGGCCAGCGCCGCGATGATGCCGCCGGTGACCGCCTCGGGGATGTTCCAGCGCTTGAGCGGGGTGATGATCTCGTTGAGGCCGGCGCCGAGGAAGTAGACGAGGATGGCGATGGTGAAGCTCAGCAGCCCCGAAACCTCGAACGTCGCTGGCATCTGGCTTCCCCCTGCGCGGCCCTGTCTCGCCCCACCTGTAGCCCATTCCGGGCGGGGCTGAAACGGTCAGGCGCCGAGCCGTCGCAGGGCTTTTCCGGCGAGCACGTCCGTCTCGATGTCCTCCAGCTCCTTCTGCCGGGTCTCCGGCACGTAGGCGAGGGAGATGAAGAGGGAGGCGACACACACCACGAGGAAGATGCCGATGGTGGCGGCAAGGCCGATGCCCTCCACCACCGAGAGGAAGCTCGCCGCCACGATGGCGTTGAACAGCCAGCTCGTCGCCGAGGCGGCGGCGATGCCGCGCTCGCGGATGGCCGAGGGGAACAGCTCGGACATCAGCACATAGGGCAGCGGCCCGAGGCTCAGCGCGAAGGCGACGATGTAGGCGCACAGCCCGGCGAGCGCCACATAGGGCCAGTCCGCCAGCGCCGCGACGATCACCACGGCCAGGCTCACCGCCATGGCCGCCGAGCCGGCGATGAGCAGCGGTCGGCGGCCGAGGCGGTCCACCAGCATCATGGCCGCCAGCGTCGCCAGCACGTTCACGAGGCCAAGGCCGAAGGTGGCGGCCAGCGCCGCCACGCCGGCCGGGAAGCCGAGTTCGGTGAAGATGTGCGGGGCGTAATAGAGGATGCCGTCGATGCCGGAGAAGTTCTGCAGCACGAACAGCACGCTGCACAGCACCAGCACCGCCTTGGTGCTGCCGGTGCCGAGCACGGCCCGCCAGTCGCCGGCCGGCGCCGCGCCTTCCGCATCGGCGGACGAGATCTCGCCGGCAAGGCCCAGCCGCACCGCCGCCGCCTCGCTCTCCGCGATGCGGCCGCGGGAGAGCAGCCAGCGCGGGCTTTCCGGCAGTAGCAGCACGGCACCCGCGCAGGCCACCGCGATCAGCGCGCCACCGCCCAGCATCTGATCCCACGCGGCGCGGCCGGTGAGCGCGAGGGGCACCGCATAGCCCAGAAGAATGCCGATGGTGACGGCCAGCTGGAACAGGGACACCACCGCGCCACGATGGCGGGCGGGCGTCACCTCCGCCGCATACATGGGCACCACCATGGAGGAGAGCCCGACCCCGAGGCCGATGAGGATGCGCGCCACCACCAGCATCCCCACCCCCGGCGCCATCGCCTGCCCGAGCGGCACCAGCGCGTAACCCGCACAGGCCAAAGCCGCGGCGAGCAGGCAGGAGGGGCGACGGCCGATGCGCTGGGAGATGGGGGCGGCAAGCACCGCGCCCACGAAGCAGCCCGCCAGCAGCGAGGTCACCATCATCTCGGTGGCGCGCGTGGAGAGGGCGAACGCTTCGGAAATGGTGCCGACCACGCCGGCGATGGACGCCGTGCTGAAGCCGAACAGCATGCCGTTGAGGAGCACGAGGCCCGCCGTGAGGAAGAGGGTCGTCATTTCATCCGACGGGTAGCTGGGTAGAGCACGCTTCAGGGCAGCGCGCCGGGGCTTGTATGCAGGGCTTGTAAGCGTGACCTTCGGTGGAGCATAAGTACAAAAAACGAGCGGCGATAGGCCCGGCATCTTGCCGGAGCGGCCGCAAGGGAGGGCGCCCAGTGACCGTTTCCGTGGCAACCCACGAACACGCCAATCGCCTCGCCATCGAGGGCGGCGAACCGGTCCGCACCAAGCCCCTGCCGTGGGAACTGCCCGGCGCCCACTGGATCGGCGCGGAGGAGCTTGAGCTCGTCTCCCGCGTGGTGCGCGCCCAGAGCCCGTTCCGCTTCTACGGCCCCGACCTCCAGCACATGGTGGACACGCTGGAGAAGGAATGGTGCGCCGCCTTCGGCCACAAGCATGCGCTGGGCGTCTCTTCCGGCACCGCCGCGCTGACCATCGCCATGTCGGCCCTCGACATCGGCCCCGGCGACGAGGTGCTGGTGCCAGGCTATCTCTGGGTGAGCTGCGTGGCCGCCGTGGTGCGCGCCGGCGCCATCCCGAAGCTGGTGGACGTGGACGACTGCTTCACCCTCGATCCGGCGGATGTGGAGCGCAAGATCGGCCCCAACACCCGCGCCGCTTTGATGGTGCACATGAGCGGCGCGCCCGGCCGCGTCGCCGATGTCGCCCGCATCTGCCGCGAGCGCGGCATCGCCCTCATCGAGGATTGCGCGCAGACCGCCGGGGCCAGCCAGAACGGCAAGGCCGTGGGCACGTTCGGCGACATCGGCATCTTCTCGTTCCAGCTCAACAAGAACATGACCTCCGGCGACGGCGGCATGGTGGTGACGGAGCGGGACGACCTGTTCCGCCGCATCGTCGCCCTGCATGACCTCGGCTATCCGCGCAACGAGAAGGGCCGGCTCGACACCTCGGACGAGAGCTGCCAGCTCTGGGGCGTCGGCGCCCGCATGTCGGAGCTGACGGGCGCCATGTGCCTCGCCCAGATGCGCAAGCTGCCGCAGATCACCGGCAACATGCGCTCGTCCAAGTGGCGCATCCGCAATGCCCTCGCCGACATCCCCGGCCTCGGCTTCCGCACCGTGCCCGATCCCTCGGGCGACACCGGCCCGTTCCTGCTGATGACCCTGAAGGACGAGGCCACCGCCCGCCGCTTCGTGGACGCCCTGCGCGCCGAGGGCATCGCCGGGCCCGCCGGCTCGCTGGCCTGCCTCGCCATGCGCGAGTGGGGGATGCACTGGTATTCCAACATCCCGAGCCTCGTGAACAAGCGCTCGGACAGCCGCGACGGCTTCCCCTGGACGCACCCGTCCAACGCCTTCGGCCAGAGCTACAGCTACGCCGCCGGCGCCCTGCCGAACTGTGACGACCTGCACGCGCGCGGCGCGCTGCTCACCATCGCCTCCACGCTCACGCCCGAGGACGAGGACGACATCATCGCCGCCGTCCGCAAGGTGGCGCGCGTGGTGCTGGCCTGACGCCCGGACAACCGGGCCTTCACGACACAGGGCCTTCACGACACAGGGGCCGCGCCGCCGGGCTGTCCGGCGGGCGGTAAAGCGCGAAGGGAAGCGCCATGATCTATCTGATCGCCGCCATCGCCGGCCTCGCCGGGGCGCTGTTCGGCTTCGACGAGGGCGTCATCGCGGGCGCGCTCGCGCCGCTGCGCCGGGACCTCGGCATCGATCCCGTAGCGGAAGGGATGATGACGGCGGCGGTGCCCTTCGGCGCCTTCATCGGTGCCATCGTCGGCGGGCGGCTCGCCGCCGCCGCGGGACGCCGCAAGCTGCTGCTGTGGTCCGCCATCCTGTTCATCGGCGGGGCGCTCCTGAGTGCGCTGGCGCACGGGCTGTGGACCCTGACCCTCGCCCGTCTCGTCATCGGCCTCGCGGTCGGCGTCGCCGCCATGATGGCGCCGCTCTACATCTCGGAGAGCGCGCCGGCCAAGGAGCGCGGCATGCTGGTCTCCATCTACCAGCTCGCCATCACGCTCGGCATCCTCGGCGCCTATGTGGTGGGCTACGCCTTCGACGAGAACTGGCGCTGGATGTTCGCCATGGGCGCGGTGCCGGCGGTGCTGCTGTTCGCCGGCATCTTCTCCCTGTCCGACACGCCCCGCTGGCTCGCCATGCGCGGCCGCAGCGCCGAGGCGAAGGCGGCGCTGGCCCGCATGCGCGAGAAGCCGGAGACCGACCCCACCGTCGCCGCCGAATATGAGGAGATCCGCGCCGCCGCGGCCGCCGACGAGGGCCGCAAGGCGACCTTCGCCGATCTCGTCTCCCCGCGCGTGCGCCCTGCGCTCATCGTCGCCATGGGCCTGTTCCTGCTGCAGCAGCTCTCCGGCATCAACGCGGTGATCTATTACGCGCCCACCGTGTTCGAGCTGTCGGGCTTCAGCTCCACCACCACCCAGATCCTCGCCACCGCCGGCATCGGCGTGGTCAACGTGCTGATGACGGTGGTGGGCATGATGCTCATCGACCGGCTCGGCCGGCGCCTGCTGCTGCTCATCGGCTTTGCGGGAACGGCGGTGTCGCTGGGCGCCATCGCCATCGCCGCCGCCACCGGCAGCCCGTCGCTGGGCGGGCTCGCCCGCGCCGGCCTCGTACTCTACATCGCCTCCTTCGCCATCGCCATCGGCCCGCTGCCTTGGGTGATGATGTCCGAGGTGTTCCCGCTGGATGTGCGCGCGCTGGGCATGAGCATCGCCTCGCTGGTCAACTGGGGCTTCAA
>JAEWBL010000316.1 GCA_023391175.1 Pseudomonadota bacterium | reverse complement strand
GAGGAGCGGGCGGCGCTGCAATAGGGCGTCAGGGACAGACGCCCGATTCAGAGCGGTCACCTCAGACGGCAGCGAATCGTGCAACCACGCTGCCGTCGACGCCCAGCAATTCCAGCTTGTGGCGCATGTCGTCCGCGCGCCAGCTCCTGGCGGCGGCGAGGGCACCCAGGAGTTTCGCCTCCTGATCCATCAGCGCCGGCGAGCAGGCCATGCGCGTGGCGGCGAGCGGCCCGAACTGAATGGCGGCACCCGACACGACGGCCTTGCCGTGGTAGCGATTACAGCCTCCCGAGCCTGAGACGGTGCCATCCGCTGCGATGGTGAGGGTGGTCTGCGCCCTGTCGATGACGCCACCTCCGGCGATGTCCTCCGCCAGCCAGGTTCCGGCAGGCGGAACGCCGACGGTCGCAGCTGGTCCGGCAAAGGCGCCGATGGTGGTGACTGTCTCGATCGTGAGCGCCATCGCTCCAGCCAACATGGCGAAGCCCAGCCGGCGCGTCGGGGCAAGGCGGCGATGGGCAGACGCGAGCGCGACGCGGGTCATGATGCGGGTTCCCCTGAAGGCAAACACGAGATGCGGGGACCGGCGGGAAGGCGTTGGCCGTAAGCGTCGGCCGTCCCGGAATCCATCCCGAAAAGGCCGCCTCAGCGGCCTTCCCGCACCCACGCGGCGGTGATGAAGCCCAAAAGCAGGAGCAGGCCGGTGAGGCCCGCGAACAGCGGGAACAGGCCGATGCCGCGCACCACCGAGACATCCCGCGTCTTCAGCCCCATCCAGTCCTCGCCGGCCAGCCGGTCGGAGGCGGAGACCTGCACGAGGCGTGGCACCTGCCCGTTGAGGTCGGCGAGGCGCCACACGCCGCCGCCGGTGGCCGCCGCGATGGGGGCGAGCACGTCGCGGGTGCTGGTCACCTCGGCGAATTCCTTGGGATTCAGCGGGCCGATATTGGCGAGGGCGTTCAGGGTGCCGTTCTGTGCCCGCCACAGGCCGAGTTCATCGGCCGGCGTCTTCGCGCGCCACAGGCCGGGCTCGACCTGCGTGAGGGTGAGGGTGCGCAGAGCGCCCGAGGGCGTGGTGACGGTGGCGGCCGGCACCTGATCCCCCATGGTCTGGCGCTCCACCACGAGATCGCGGCCGGAGACGGTGAGCTTGAGGCGCTCCTCCTCCAGGTCCGGCTCCTTCATCAGCCAGTGGGAGAGGCGGCGCAGCAGGTCGATGTGGGGGCCGCCCCCCTCATATCCGCGCGCCCACAGCCAGATGTGGTCCGAGAGCAGGAGGGCGACGCGGCCCTCGCCCACGCGGTCCACCAGCAGCACCGGCTTGTCGCCGGGCGCCGACATGAGACTGGTGCCGGAGCGCGCCTGCGCATCGATCACGCGGAAGAAGCGGCTCCAGTGGGGCGGGTCGCTCTCCGAGCCCGGCAGGTTGCGGGTGACGGGATGGCGCTTTCCGGGGTCGGTGAGCTTGGCGTGATACGGCGCATCGGTGGCCTCGCCGCGCGGCACGCCGGGGAGGATCTCCTCCAGCGGCGTGTTGTAGAGCGAGCCGGTGTCGAGGAAGTCCGTCCCCGCCGCCACCAGAACGGCACCGCCGGCGCGCACGTAGCGCACGATGTTGTCGAAATAGATCTGCGGCAGCACGCCCTGCTGGGCGTAGCGGTCGAAGATGATGAGGTCGAAATCCTTGATCTTGGTCTGGAACAGCTCGCGGGTCGGGAAGGCGATCAGCGAAAGTTCATTGATGGGCGTGCCGTCCTGCTTCTCCGGCGGGCGCAGGATGGTGAAGTGGACGAGGTCCACATTGGCATCGCTCTTCAAAAGATTGCGCCAGGTGCGCTCGCCCACGTTCGGCTCGCCGGAAACGAGCAGCACCCGCAGCTTGTCGCGCACGCCGTCGATGGCGACGGCGGTGCGGTTGTTCACCTGCGTCAGCTCGCCCTCGAGCGGGGGCACCTCGAACTCGACGATGTTGGGGCCGGCGTGGGTGATGTCCACGTCGATGCTGGCGCTGCGGCCGGTGGTGACGGTCGGTCGGCCGATCACCTCGCCGTCGCGGCGGATGGTGACGGGCACGCGGGCGCCGGCGGGCGCGCCTTCGTCCGTGACCTTGAAGGTGATGGTCTGCTTCTGGCCGACGATGCCGAAGCGCGGCGTCTTCTCCAGCGCCACGCGGCGGTCCCGCTCGCCGGCCCGGCCGGTGATGAGGGCGTGGACGGGGGCGGAAAAGCCGAGCGCCCCGGCATTTTCCGGCGTGTCGTGGACGCGGCCGTCCGTGATCATGATGGCGCCGGCCACCCGCTCCGGCGGCACGTCGGCAAGGCCGGCCGAGAGCGCAGAGAACAGGCGCGTGCCGTCCGCCGAGCCGTCGCCCGCATCGGCCTCGATAGTGCGCACCTCGACGCCGGAGAGCTTGCCGAGCCGCTCGGCGAGCTGGGCGCGCGCCGCCTCGGTCTGCTGGGTGCGTTCGCCAAAGGATTGCGACTGGCTTTTGTCCACCACCAGCGCCACCACGGAAGACAGCGGCTCGCGCTCCTCGCGGGTGAAGGAAGGGTTGGCGAGGGCGAGCAGGCCCACCGCCAGCGCCAGCGCCCGGAACACCGAGCCGCGGGTGCGCGAATAGACCAGCAGGCCCGCCAGCAGCGCGGCCGCGACCGCCACCGCGATCAGCGCCGGCAGCGGCAGGAAGGGAGAGAAGGTGAGGCCGTAGCTCATCGGATGGATGTCTTCCTCACTGCCCCAGCCGTTCCAGAAGCGCAGGCACGTGGACCTGGTCCGCCTTGTAGTTGCCGGTCAACACGTACATCACCATGTTGGCGCCGGCCCGGAAGGCGATCTCGCGCTGGCGCGGCTCGCCGGGAGTGAGCGGCAGCATGGGCTCGCCGGAACGCGAGACGGCCCAGGCGCCGGCCAGATCGTTCGAGGTGATGATGACGGGCGATACGCCATCGCCGGCGCGGGCGGGGCGGTCCGCATCGTCGCGTGCGGCGGGCAGCGCCTCCACCCATGTCGTGCCGCCGGTGAAGCGGCCAGGGAAGTCCTTCAGCAGATAGAAGGCCTTGGTCAGCACGTGGTCGCGTGGCACCGGCTCCAGCTCGGGAATGTCGAGGCGGGAGAGAATCTCCTTCAGCCGCGCCTGCGCCGGAGTAAGCGGCGCGCCGGGGCCGCCAGGGGATTCGATGGCGTCGCGGGTGTCGAAGATCACCGTGCCACCCTGCTTCATGTAGGCATCGATGCGCGCCAGCACCGGCTGCGCCGGGACCGGTGTGTTGGCGAGGATGGGCCAGTAGAGGACTGGGAAGAAGGCGAGTTCGTCCTTGGAGATGTCCACGCCCATGGCCTCGCCCGCCTGCAGCGCGGTGCGCTGGCCGAGGAAGGTGGCGAGGCCGTCGAGGCCGGCGCGGGAGATGTCATCCACCTCGCTGTCGCCCGTCACCACATAGGCGAAGCGGGTCTGCGTGGTGGCCTTCAGGGCGAAGGCGTCGTCAGCGCGGGCAGGCGCGGGCACGAAGGCGCCCGCGGTCGCGCCCAGCAACGCGGCGGCGAGCAAGGCGGCGGCGGCACCGCGCCGGCCACGTGCGCCGCCCATGCG
>JAEWBL010000262.1 GCA_023391175.1 Pseudomonadota bacterium | reverse complement strand
AGCATGGGGATGAGCACCATCTCCGCCCGCCGGCTCTTGGCCGCCCGCGCGCCGGAGAGGAAGGTGAAGACCAGTGAGGCGAGGATGGCCGCCAGCATGCGCAGCGTGGTGCGCAGCGCATATTCCGGCAGTTGGGCGGGATCGAGCGACACCGGGGTCTGGTTGAGGGCGGTGAGGGGCACGAGAGTGCCCTGCCCTCCATGCACGATCAGGATGAGGGCGCCGAACAGCAGGCCGAAGGCCAGCGCATCCCAAAGGTTCGGCGCAAAGCGCCGCCGACGGCCCGCTTCGAGGGCCGGGTGCTGCATCGTCATGACGACAGTTCCGAATGCGATTGGGAATTTACGGCGCCGGCGGGCAGCCGGTGCCGGGAGGATTCGCATGGGACCGAGACTCACCCTGTCCTGCCGGAACAGCAGGAACCGCCCTGCCCGAGGCCGCGCAGCGGAGCACGGCCGTGCGACGACGCCATGACGACGCCGCGTCGGGGCTGTGGTCAGCCAGGATGAGTGCCAGGACTGCGCCTGCACGCGCATCGGCTTCGATCGCCGTCCTCGTTACGACCAGAGAACGCGATAGGTTTGCGGAAATACTGCGCCCGCATGGCTCACCTCTTGTCCCGGAGCCTGCCGGCGGGGACGGTGAACCGGACGCGAAAGGTCAGGTCCGCGCGGCCGCGGGCGGGCTCGAGCTAGATCGACTGGAACTGTCCATCACCCGATTGCTTTCAAGAAATCCGGCCGGCCTGACGGTGGAGTGTTCGATGAACCCGCGAACGGGCACGCTCCAACTCCCAAGCGTCCGGTATCGCCGCCTATCGCGCCGGGTGCAGCCGCGGTCAAGCGGAAAATGCGCGGTGCGGCGACGCGTCCGGACTGAGGCTGTGACTCGGGCTTCGGCGCGCCCGCGCGCCCCCTAGTCCAAAAGGGGGCGAACCCCCTCGGGGCCGGGGGAGCGGTAGTCCGTATCCGGAAGGCTAGGGGCCGGACACTGCGCCCTGACACCGCTTCCGCTCAATGCACCAACTCGCCCTCGCCAAACGTGAGCTCGAGCGCCGCCGCGAGTTGCCGAATGCGGCGGTCGAGTTCTTCGTCGGACAGGTCCGCTTCGGTACACACCTTCACCTCCTTGGGCAGGAGCGAGGCGATCACCCGCAGGTACTGGTCGGGTTTCTCCTCACGGACGCGGGCAATGGCCTCCGGCCCATGTTCCGCGAAGTCGGCATAGAGCTTCTCGAGGAACTCCTCGCCCAGCCGGTTCCGGGCACCGCGCGGGCGGCCACCGAGGGAAGCATGGCCTGCCACGAACTGCCCGCGCCCGTTGCGCTGCTGGCGCTCCTGATCGTTCTCGTCATCCATCGTGCTTCGTCCTACCGGATCAAGTCGCCGAACGAGCGCTGGGCAGGAGCGGCCTGCGGCGGGTTCGGGGCGGGGGCCTGGCGCTCCTTGGGCCCCTGCGGCCGTTCAGAGCCGCCGTTCTCGGTCGCCGCGGCCCGCATGTAGACGCGGGCGAGGCTGAGGGCCTGCCCGGTGGTAGGTTCGCCCTTCACCTGCGCCAGCAGCGCGCGGGCGCGCTCCGGGTTCAGCAGGGCATCCTTCACGATGTCATCGACGCTCTGAAGGCCGGCCTGCCGCATGGCCTCGATGACGCGGCCAAGCTGGGCCCCACCACCGGCTCCAGCCGCCGCACCGAGGCCGCCGGCCGTCATGCTTCCCGCCGCCGCGCCGGCGCTGGCGAGCGCCCCCGGTGAAAGGATGCGGGCGAGCCAGGACTGCGCGCCGCCGGCTTTGGCCACACCCGCCATGTCCTGCGTCGTGTTGGAGCCGCCCGGCAGCTTCACCGCTGCGATGGACCGGTTGGAGCGCTTGAGGTCCGCCGCGACGGCCTGGAGGGTCATGATCTCCGGGCCGGACAGAACCTGCTTCAAGGCCGGCAGGTTCTGGCGGAGGAACTGCTGAAAGGCATCCGAGCGCATCAGGTCCGTGCCCGACGTGGCGCCCTCCGTGTTGCCGATGAAGCGGAGATTGATGTAGTCGGCCACCGCCTTGCGCAGGCCGTCGCGAGCCGCTTCGTTGCCGGCCGTCTCACGGGCGAGGCGCGCCATCTGCTGCACGGCGTCCTGCCGCGAGAAGATGCCGCCGATGGTCTTGGTCACGTCGGCCGGGTCGGAGAGGTTCAGGAGCCGCGCGACGGCGCCCTGCTCGAAGGTGTCCAGCGCCGCCTTGCGGTCCACAACCGCCTTGGCCATGGCCTCGGACGCGGCCACCGGGTCGGCGAGCAGACGGTCCACCTCGGGCATGGCCCGAAGCGCGTCGGCGTCCTTCTGGCGCCACGCCTGCACCTTGGCCGGGTCGAGCGTGCCGTCGAGGGGGTTCTGCGCGGCTTTGCGCAGGGCGGACAGGGCATAGTCCTGAACCTGCGCCATGGCGCCGGGGGCGGCGTTGCGCAGCGCCTGCATGGCCTCGTAGCCGCGCGGGCCGGGCACGAAGAAGCGGCCGGGCACGACCGAGGCTTCCATCTGGATGGGGCCTGCGGCGCCGGATCGCTGGATGGCACTGCC
>JAEWBL010000243.1 GCA_023391175.1 Pseudomonadota bacterium | reverse complement strand
GTCCTACGAGGAAGCCGCGGAGATCTGCGGATGCGCGGTAGGCACGATCAAGAGCCGCGTCAATCGCGCCCGTAATCGCCTGGCCGAGTTGCTCTCGGTCTCGTCGACCAGCGAGTTTGGTCCGGAGTCGCAGTGGCAGCCTGCCCTTGCCGCCCTTTCGGGCGAGAAGCGCGAGGAGCGCTGAGCCTCAGCACCGAACGCGGTGCGTGTAGCCATACTTGTCGACGGTCTCGCAGCGGTGCGGCGCCGTGGCGTAGCCGATCACCCCTCCCCCGATCCCGCCCAGCGTGGCGCCGAGCACGGTGCCCGTGGCGTCGCCCGTGGTCATGAACCCGACCGTCGCTCCGGTCGCGGCCCCGATGAGGCCGCCGGACACGGCACGGTCGCGGGGAGTGGTGCCGCAAGCGGCGAGAGGCGCCGCGAGCATGGCGGCGAGCAGGATCGCTTTCACGGTCATGGGCCGGAAGACTCCGTTCTTCGGCCCTATTTGGCACGCCAGGATTGCAGGAAGCGTAAACACCGCGGGAATGGGCGTGCGGTTCGCTCCACCCGCCACCGCGCGCCTCAATTCACGACGGCCGATGTGAAATAATATAATCTACGTTTTTTGTGTTGCATTCTGAAATTCCACGCGCCAGTGTGCGGGCAACTGGGAGCCACTGCCATGACCGCCACGTCACGACCCTCTGCCATGACGCGCTTGCGGATTGCCCGCGACCTCCTCTTCCTGGCGGCCGCCTTTGCCCTGATCCTGTTCGTGACCGTGGCCGCGCATGCGCAGACGAGCCTGCTCAACGTGAGCTATGACCCGACGCGCGAGCTCTACAAGGACATCAACAAGGCCTTTGCCGCCGCCTGGAAGAAACAGACCGGGCAGGATATCGAGATCAAGATGTCGCACGGCGGATCCGGCAAGCAGGCACGCTCCGTCATCGACGGGCTCGAGGCCGACGTGGTGACGCTGGCCCTCGCCTACGACATCGACGCCATCGCCGAGAAGGGCTACCTCGCCGCAGACTGGCAGAAGCGCCTGCCGGACAATGCTTCGCCCTACACCTCCACCATCGTCTTCCTGGTCCGCAAGGGGAACCCCAAGGGCATCAAGGATTGGGACGATCTGGTGAAGCCCGGCATCAAGGTGGTGACCCCCAATCCGAAGACCTCCGGCGGCGCCCGCTGGAACTATCTCGGCGCGTGGGGCTACGCGCTGAAGAAGAACGGCGGCGACGAGGCCAAGGCCAAGGACTTCGTGAAGGCGCTCTACAAGAACGCCCCCGTTCTGGATACCGGCGCCCGCGGCGCCACCGTCACCTTCGTCGAGCGCAACATCGGCGACGTGCTCATCGCCTGGGAGAACGAGGCCTATCTCTCGGTGAACGAGCTTGGCCCCGACAAGTTCGACATCATCACCCCCTCCGTCTCCATCCTCGCCGAGCCGCCGGTGGCCGTGGTCGACAAGGTGGTGGACAAGAAGGGCACCCGCGCCATCTCCGAAGCCTACCTGAAGTTCCTCTACACCCCGGCCGGCCAGGAGATCGCGGCGAAGAACTATTATCGCCCGCGCGACGAGCAGGTGGCGGCCAAGTACAAGGACAAGTTCGCGAAGGTGGACCTGTTCACCATCGATCAGGTCTTCGGCGGCTGGCAGAAGGCGCAGAAGACGCACTTCTCCGACGGCGGCGTGTTCGACCAGATCACCGGCAACTGATCCTGCCAACCATCCATCCTGCGGCCGCCACCTTCGATCCTGAGGGCGGTGGCCGCGGCCTTTAGAACGAGCGACGCAGAAGCGTCGCCGGATTATAAGCCTTCCATGAGCGCCTCATCGTCCCGCCTCAGATTCCGGCAGCCGAGCGTGATCCCGGGCTTCGGCCTCACGCTGGGCCTCACCTTGACGTGGCTGGGGCTCATCGTCCTGCTGCCGCTGTCGGCGCTCTTCATCAAGACGAGCGAACTGTCGCTGGAGCGCTTCATCGCCATCGTCACGGCGACGCGCACGCTCCATGCGCTGCAGGTGTCGTTCGGCCTCGCCTTCGTGGCTGCCCTCATCAACATGGTGTTCGGCGCCATCGTGGTGTGGGTGCTGGTGCGCTACGACTTCCCCGGCAAGAAGGTAGTGGACGCGCTCATCGATATCCCCTTCGCGCTGCCCACGGCGGTGGCCGGAATCGCGCTCACTTCGCTCTATGCGGAAAACGGCTGGGTCGGCGCGCTGCTCGCGCCGCTCGGCATCCAGGTGTCCTTCACCCCGCTCGGCATCCTCGTCGCCCTCGTCTTCATCGGCCTGCCCTTCGTGGTGCGCACCGTGCAACCGGTGCTGGCGGACCTCGACCAGGAGCTGGAGGACGCCGCCGCGAGCCTGGGCGCCACGCGCACGCAGGCCCTGATCCGCGTTGTGCTGCCCTCGGTCTGGCCGGCGCTGCTCACCGGCTTCGCCCTTGCCTTCGCGCGGGCGGTGGGCGAATACGGCTCCGTCATCTTCATCGCCGGCAATTTGCCGGGCGTATCGGAGATCGCGCCCCTGCTCATCGTCATCCGGCTGGAGGAGTTCCGCTACGCGGACGCCACCGCCATCGCGACGGTGATGCTGGTGGCCTCCTTCCTCCTGCTGCTCATCATCAACCGCCTGCAGCGCTGGGCGGAGCTGCGCGGGAGCAAGCACGGATGAACGCTCTCGATCAGACCTCCGGCCATGCCGTTGCTCACGGTGCCAGCGAGGGCCTGCCCTCGGCACTGGAGCAGTCCCACACCTATGCCACGCATCGCGGCCGACCGGTGCGCACCGAGCCGCGAGCAGTGCGGATCGCCCTCACCGTCATCGCCCTCGCCTTCCTTGGCCTGTTCATCGGCCTGCCGCTGGTGACGGTGTTCTACGAGGCGCTGAAGCGGGGCTGGCAGGCCTATGTGGCGCCGCTCGTCTCGCCGGACGCCCTGGCCGCCATCCCGCTCACGGTGATCGTCGCGGCGATCTCGGTGGTAGCCAAC
>JAEWBL010000214.1 GCA_023391175.1 Pseudomonadota bacterium | reverse complement strand
CGCATGGGGTCGGACGATCATTATCCGGAAGAGGCGCCCGTGCATCAGGTGCATGTGGACGCCTTCCTCATGGATCGCACCCCCGTCACCAACCGCGCGTTCGCCCGCTTCGTTGAGGCCACCGGCTATGTCACCGTGGCCGAGCAGGTGCCGCGCGCCGAGGACTATCCGGGCGCCGATCCCGCCCTGCTGGTGCCGGGCTCCCTGGTGTTTCGCATGCCCGCCGATGCAGGCGATCCCGACGACTGGACACGCTGGTGGCAGTTCGTGCCCGGCGCATCCTGGCGCCACCCGCAGGGTCCCGGCAGCGATCTTTCCAACATCGAGGACCACCCCGTCGTTCACGTCTGCCACACCGACGCAGCCGCCTATGCCGCCTGGGCCGGAAAAGACCTGCCCACAGAGGCGGAATGGGAGTTCGCGGCGCGGGGCGGGCTCGACGGAGCGGCCTTCGCCTGGGGGGACGAACTCGCCCCCGGCGGCGTTCATCGCGCCAACACCTGGCAAGGGCGCTTCCCGGTGGAGAACCTCGCGGAGGACGGCTTCGTCGGCACCTCGCCCGTCACCGCGTTCCCGCCCAACGGCTACGGCCTGCTCGACATGATCGGCAATGTCTGGGAGTGGACCGACGACTGGTATCGCCCGCGCCATCCAGCGCCCGCAGCGAAGGCCTGCTGCCTGCCGCGCAACCCGCGCGGCGGGACGATCGCGGACAGCCTTGAATGGGCCGCTCCCGGTCTCGCCTTGCCGCGCAAGGTGCTCAAGGGCGGCTCACACCTCTGTGCGCCCAGCTATTGCCGGCGCTATCGGCCTGCCGCGCGCCAGCCTCAATCCGTCGATACGGGCTCCGCGCACATCGGCTTCCGATGTGTGCGTCGCCTCACCAGCTGACGAGGTTTCGAGTGACCGAT
The DNA here is from genome assembly GCA_023391175.1 of Pseudomonadota bacterium. Taxonomy (GTDB): domain Bacteria; phylum Pseudomonadota; class Alphaproteobacteria; order Rhizobiales; family Xanthobacteraceae; genus Xanthobacter. The sequence goes on along the minus strand of JAEWBL010000214.1, from coordinate 4,889 downwards.
CATAGCGAGAAGACTGACGCGCAGGCTCCCAGCCGTCGCGATGTATTAGCCGGCAGCGCCGGGTTCCTCGCGGCCGTTGCCGGGCTCTCCCTGCTCGCCCCGGGCGCGCGGGCGCAGGGCGCACCGCGTCCGCATATCCTCTACATTCTTGCGGACGACCTCGGCTTCGCCGACGTGGGCTTCCACGGCTCGGACATCAAGACGCCGAACCTCGACCGACTCGCGGCAGGCGGCGCGAAGCTTTCCCAGTTTTATACCCAGCCCCTCTGCACGCCCACGCGCGCGGCGCTGATGACCGGCCGCTATCCCATGCGCTACGGCCTGCAGGTGGGCGTGATCCCCTCCGGCGGCAGCTACGGACTCGCCACCGACGAATTCCTGCTGCCGCAGGCACTGAAGGACGTTGGCTACCGCACCTCCCTCGTCGGCAAGTGGCACCTCGGCCATGCTGACCGGAAATACTGGCCCCGCCAGCGCGGCTTCGACAGCTTCTACGGCCCGCTGGTGGGCGAGATCGACCACTTCAAGCACGAGGCCCGCGGCGTCACCGACTGGTATCGCGACAACACGCTTGTGAAGGAAGAGGGCTACGACACCGACCTGTTCGGTGCCGAGGCCGTGCGACAGCTGGGCGCCCACGACCCCAAGACCCCGCTCTTTCTCTACCTCGCCTTCACCGCGCCGCACACGCCCTACCAGGCGCCGCAGCGCTATCTCGACATGTACGCGAACATCGCCGACCCCTCCCGCCGCGCCTATGCGGCGATGGTCACCGCCATGGACGACCAAATCGGGAAGGTGGTGGCCGCACTCGAGGCGCGCGGCATGCGCGAGAACACGCTCATCCTCTTTCATTCGGACAATGGCGGCACCCGCAACAAGATGTTCGTGGGCGAAGGCGCGCTCGCCGGAGATCCGCCCCCCAACAATGCCCCCTACCGCGACGGCAAGGGCTCCCTCTACGAAGGCGGCACCCGCGTGGTGGCGCTCGCCAACTGGCCGGGGCACATCAAGCCGGGGCAGGCGGACGGCGTGATGCATGTCGTGGACATGCTACCCACATTCGCGAAGCTCGCGGGCGCGGACCTCAAGCAGACAAAGCCCCTCGACGGCAAGGATGCATGGGCGGCCCTGACGGCCGGCGCCCCGGGACGCGACGAGGTTATCTACAACGTGGAACCGACCACGGGCGGCGTGCGCGAGGGCAAGTGGAAGCTCGTCTGGCACGTGCTGCTGCCGCCGAAGGTTGAGCTGTTCGACCTCGACGCCGACCCGGAGGAGAAGAACGACCTTTCGGCACAAAACCCGGCGAAGGTGGCCGAACTGAAAGAGAAGGTGGTCGAGCTCGCCCGCACCATGGCTCCGCCATTGTTCTTCGCCACCGCCCTCAAGGCCACCCTCTCCGCCCCGCTCGCGACGCCCGACGCTTCGCTCTACGGGCTGGAAATGGAGGACGACTGAGGCATTGCCGCCGCTGCGGACGCGGGCTAACACCCGGCCGGGGCCGATGCCCGGCCCGCGGCGGCGGCGATGAGCTCGATCAAAATCCTTCTCTGGAACGTCCAATGGCAACGAGCCGGCACGGATCGCGGCGCCGCGATCCGCTCCATTATCGCCGCCCATGACCCGGACCTGATCTGCCTCACCGAAAGCAATCTCGATCTCCTGCACGAGACCGGCCGGATCGCTTCGTCGGTGGATTTCGGTGGACCGGTGCGTGAGGATCGCAGGAAGGTCCTCCTCTGGAGTCGATGGCCATGGCAAGCCATCGACAGCACCGGCGACGCCGCCCTGCCCACCGGCCGCATTGTGCGCGCCCGGCTGGTGACACCGCATGCGCCACTCGACGTGATCGGCGTCTGCATCCCCTGGCGCGATGCCCATGTCGGCAGCGGGCGGCGCGACAGCCGTCCCTGGCAGGAGCATGTGCGCTTCCTGGATGGGCTCGGCCAGATTCTCGACCGAACGCATGATGCCGCCCGCACCGTCCTCCTCGGCGACTTCAACCAGGCGATCCCGCGCCGGCACGCCCCGAAGGCGGTGTTCGAGCGGCTGGAGAATATCCTCAGACCGCGTTTCGCAGTCGCGACGACAGGCGAGATTTCCGGGCTCTCGGCCGCCGCCATCGACCATGTGGCGCACAGCCGCGACCTCACACCGATCTCGGTCACGGTGCTGCCCAACCAGACGGAGGACGGGCGACGCCTCTCCGCCCACACGGGCCTGCTTGTCACCCTCTCGCTTGAAGCCCCGCGGCCGTAAGCTCAGCCCCGTCCTGATGCTGAGCCCGCCATCGGGAGCACGATCTCGGCACACAGGCCCCCGCCGGGGCGGTTGGCGAGGGTCAGTTCGCCGCCGTGCGCCTTGACGATGCTGCGGGCGATGGCGAGGCCGAGGCCGATGCCGCCGGTCTCCGTGCTGCGCGAGGGCTCCAGTCGCACGAAGGGCTGGAACGCCTCCTCGAAGCGATCCTCCGGCAGGCCGGGACCGTCGTCCTCCACCCGGATCGCGACCGTGCCGTCGACAGGGTGGCGCACGGACACGACCGCGGCGCGCCCGTAGCGCACCGCATTGTCCACCAGATTGCGCAGGGCCCGCCGCATCGCCACCGGCCGGCACGGCAGCCGGACAGGAGCAGCCGTCCGATCCGCCATCCGGGCATCGGCACCGACGCCGGCGAATTCCTCCACCACATCGGCGCACAGGTCTTCGATGTCCACCGTCCGGGTTTCTTCGCTCGTCGCCTCGGCGCGTGTGAAGGCGAGGGTCGCCTCGCAGATGGCCACCAGTTCATCGATGGTGGCGACGATGTCGTTGCGCACCTCCGCATCGTCCACGAACTCCGCCTTGAGACGCAGCGTGGTGAGCGGCGTGCGCAAATCGTGGCTGATGGACGCGAGCAGGCGCATGCGGTCGCGCACGAACTGGCTGAGGCGCTGCTGCATCGTGTTGAACGCCCGCGTCGCGGCCGCCACCTCGGAGGGACCGCGCACATCAAGCGGCTCAACGCTCTCGCCACGGCCGAAGCGCTCCGAGGCATCGGCCAGCGAGCGCAGGGATCGGGTCTGGAGGCGCACGCAGGCCACCGTCACCAGCGAGACGGCCAGCGCCGAGATCAGGAAGGACAGCACGATGGGCCGGCTCCAGATGCCCGGCAAACCCACCACCGCATCTACATGCAGCCAGCGCTGGCCCGAAAGCGGCACGCTCAGCGCCACCACGCCGAGCCCCGGCCGCAGCGGCTGGGCGGGGCCGCCCGTGCCACGGCGCAGCCAAGGAAAGTCATCGCTGCTGCGCTCGGGGCAGCGGCGATCCCACAGGCCGTCGGTATCGATGTGTACGGCCGGCGCTCCATTGCCGACACCATGCAGGCGCCGCGACAGCAGGCGGGCAAGCCCGTCTTCCGTGGAGGTCATCTCGTGCGGGTCGGGAGGATCGGCGGAGACCCAGGCGCAGGTGCCCCGCGTGGTGAAGGCGCCGGCCAGGCGATCGGCTTGCTCCTGCGGCATGGATTCGATGAGGCGGGTGAGCGTCACCGTCTGGCTCAGGGCCTGCCCGCGTACGATGCCCGCAACCACGGCGTCGTGCTCGTTCTGGAGGACCAGCACCAGGAGCACCTGCGCCAGCGCCAGCGTCGCCACCAGCAGCAGCACCAGCCGCCCCGCGAGGCTGCCCGGCCAGAGGAACCGCAACAGCCCCTTCAGCCGGCCGCTCACGCCTCCACCTCCACCGGAGCCGCGAAGACGTAGCCATCGCCCCACACGGTCTTGATGAGGGTGGGGTTCTGCGGGTCGCGCTCGATCCGGCGCCTCAGGCGGCTCACAAGGTTATCGATGCTGCGATCGAACACCTGGGCCGGGCGGCCGGCGGTGATGTCCAGCAGCTGGTCGCGCGAGAGCACCACCGAGGGACGGGTGACGAAGGCAAGCAGCAGGCGGAATTCGGCGCTGCCGAGCCGCACATCATTGCCGGTCTCGTCCAGGAGCACGCGCCGGCCGGGATCGAGCTGCCAGCGGTCGAAGCGGTAGAGCCCCGGCTCCCCCTGCTGCGCCCGTGCCGGCCCCTGCGCCCGCCGCAGGATGGCGCGGATGCGGGCGAGCAGCTCGCGCGGATTGAACGGCTTGGTGACATAATCGTCCGCGCCCAGCTCCAGCCCGACGATCCGGTCCGTCTCCTCCGCCACCGCGGTGAGGAGCACGACGGGAATGTCGCTTGCCTGCCGCAGCTGGCGGCACAGGGTGAGCCCGTCCTCGCCCGGCATCATGATGTCGAGCACCACGAGGTCGAATGTCCCCGTGCGCATCTGCTGGCGCATGTCCACGCCGCCGGATGCGACGCTGACTCGAAAGCCGTTCCGCGTGAGGTATTTGGCCAGGAGTTCGCGGATCTCGCGATGATCGTCGACGACGAGGATATGCGGCGTGCGTTCCATGTTGCCGTTGGGCTGCCGTTCTCTGGGATGCGGGCGCCGGCCACGTGCCCTTCCGGCGTGACTTGAGCCGACAGGTCCGTGCCCCGCCACCGCGAAATTGTATCCAACTGTATCAGCGCCGCCGCATGGGACGAACATTTACGAAGCGACCGCGGCCGGACAAATTTTCCAGACGCGGATGAGGCATGAACATCCGCAACGAACCCGTAGCCAGACCGCCCCGCGCGTCCAGCCAGCACGCTCAGGTTCCGTCTGGAGTTGCTCAGATGTCGTTTGCCGCCGTGCGCCGCACGCTGATCCTTCTGCATCGCTGGATCGCGCTGATCCTGACGCCCATCTTCCTCGTCATCATCCTGACCGGCGCGGTGCTGTCTTTCCGCCCTGTTCTCAATGATTTGCAGGGACCGCGCCCCGGCGCCGTCGTGGACGTCCCCGCCCTGAGCCACCTGGTCGGGAC
>JAEWBL010000198.1 GCA_023391175.1 Pseudomonadota bacterium | reverse complement strand
GGGCAGGGCCGTGCCCACAAGGGCGGCGAACAGGGAGGCGGCAAGGCCCGCGTCGGCCTGGCCCGCCCCCGCGCCGGCGAGCATGCCGGCATCGCCGAAGGCGGCGCCCCAGGCGCGCATGTCCGGCGTGCGGACGATGCGGATGGCGGAGGCCTTGTCCCCCGCCTTGATATCCTCGAACAGGCGATTGGCGATGGTGGGCACTTCAATGCCTCCTTCGGGCCATCCCGGGGATGGCCAAGCGAGGAACGGGCGGCGAGGACGGGCGTCGGAACGGGGAGTCCGGGCGGGCGCGGGGGATGCGCCGCGCCCGCCTTTCCGGCTCAGACGGCTGCGGGGAGGTTCTGGCCGGAAACGGGAACCGGCGCGGTCTTCACCGCCGCTAGCGCCACGTTCTTGGGCGCTGTGGCGTTCTTGGGCGCGCTCACGCCAAGGACTTCGGCGAGGTGCTCCACCAGGGCCCGCTCGCCGGGCGTATAGGTGCCGTCCGCCGTGGCGACGCCGGCCACCATGTTCACGAGATCCTGCCGCTGGCCCGGGTCGCTCACCAGCCGGGCGATGGCGTCCACCGCCCTGTCCCGCTCCAGAAGCAGGATGTAGAGCTGGTCGCGCACCATCGTCTTGAACTCCGGCAGCGACAGCTGCATCAGCTTCTGCCGGGCCTCGTTGAGCGAGCGCGCGGCCGCCTCGTCCATGGCCCGCGTCGCCGAGAGCACGTAGAGCGAGGCGCGCACCAGCGCCTCGTTGAAGCCGCCTTCCGCCACGCGGGCGCGGAACTCGGCGATCTTGCGGTCGCGGAAGGCTTCCTTCTGCGGGCTGTTGGCCGGCAGCTCGCGCACCTTGCCCTCGATGTTCAGGCCCAGCATCCCCTGCAGGACCGGCGAGCCGTAGATGGCGAAGAAGGACTGTTCCACCGCCCGGTCCCGCACATCGCGCCAGCCGTCGAGGACCGCGTTGATCTGGTCGGACCAGAAGGTCTGGACCGCGAGGACCGGATTTGCGGCGTCGACGGCCTTGCGCGCGGTCGTCACCTCGGCGGCGAGCTTCTCCACGCCCTTCATCAGCGGGTTGGTGTCCGCGAACAAGGTGTAGGAGAGCCGCAGCGGATTGAAGGTGAACAGCGCATCCGCGAGCTGCGGCGTCGCCACCGCCTTCACGAACGGCTGGAGGAAGGTGCGATAGAGCGAGTGGTTGATCTCCGACACGCGCCGCGCCGCGGCGAAGGCGCGATCATCCTCCACGCTGTTGCGGCCGTAGGCGCGCAGGTCGTCCAGCGAGCGCAGCTCGAAGCGCGAATGCCACGCCGCGCCGCCGGCCTTCACCTGCTCCGCCGACGCCGGCTCGATCACCAGCTCATAGAGGCCGGGGGGCAGGCAATCGATCAGGTCCATGAGGCGCACCAGCTCCTCGTCCTCCTTCGCCCCGACCTTGGCCGAGACGAAGATGGCGAGGTGGCCCACCTTCTGGTTCATGCAGTAGACGATGGTGCGGCCCTCGGCGCGGATGTCGTCCACATCCTTGTAGAGGTCGAGAATCCAGCCCAGCGTCTGCGGCGGCGGGGAGATGTTGTCGCCCTGCGAGGTGAAGACGATGATCGGCGAGGCGATGTTGCGCAGGTCGAACACCTTGCCGTCGGTGGAGCGCACCTCGTTGCGGGTGAGCTTGTCGCCGATGAAGAATTCATCGACGAGGAACTGAATCTCGTCGCCGTTCAGCTTGATGAAGTCGCCCCACCACTTCTCGAATTCGAGATAGCGCGGCCCTTCCGTATCCACCTTCGACCAGACGTCATACTGCTTGCCCCACAGCCAGTTGGCCGGGTTCAGATTGTCGAAGTTCAGGATCAGCCAGGTGCCGTCGAACTTGCCGCGGCCGAGGTCGCTGACGAGGTTGGTCAGCCACGAGCCGCCCAGGAGGCCGCCCGAGTAGCGCATGGGGTTCTTGCCGTGCACGCCCTGCCAGTAGGACATGGGCGAGCCGGCCACCATGCAGGGGCCGAACAGGTCCGGCCGCAGCATCGCCACCATCAGCGTCTGGTAGCCGGCCTGGCAATTGCCGATGGCGAAGGTGGGCGGCGCCTCCGGATGCATCTCGCGGATGCGCTCGAAGAAGGCGACCTGCCCCTCCACCACGTCCAGGAAGGTCTGCCCCGGCTCCGGCTCGGCGGCAAAGCCGATGAAGTACACGGGATGCCCCGTGGCCAGCGCCTCGCCGATCTCGCTCTCGGTCTTGAACCCGCCAATGCCCGGCCCCTGACCGGCGCGTGGATCCACCACCGCCACCGGCCGCTTGCGCGGATCCACCGGGACACCCGGAGGGGGGACGATGCGGGACAGGGAGTAGTTGATCGGCCGCGGCAGCGCCCGCCCGCTCACCAGCACTTCATGGTCGAAGGTGAGCACCGTCGCCATGGGATGCGAGGTCATGTCGCGCTGCTCGTTTCCCCTCCGGCGGAGGAGATCGAGGAAGAGGACATTGCGCTGGGCGGCGTCCACGAGGTAGGCGCCGAGCGGTCCGGACTGAACCGCCGCCGAACCGGCCCCGAACGGCGGGTTGAATGCCGGTGAAAGTCCCTTCTGGAATGCCGACATGGCGGCATTCGGGTCGAACGGCAGCAGGTTCTGGAAGGGGGAGGGGGCAGTCGTATCGGCGGCCATGACGGGCTCCCGTCTTTAGCCGGCCCAACGGTTTCGCAGGCCGGACGCTGCTTCGCAGGTGCGAATGGCCGCAGCTAAGGTCCCGTCCGTCGTCGGGGTCAATTCCGTTGATCTACGGGTGCGGGAGCATCCGTATGTGTCCGAAAAGTCGAGAGAATTTGATCTGGCGCAAGGATGGCGCGCAAATCCTCGCGGTGCAGCGAGGGCGGGAGGTTGATCACTACCGGAAGGGCGCGATCCCTTTGCGATGTCCCGCTTCCGCCGTGGCGCGCAAAGCACAGCTCTGCGCGGCCCACCGATGGGGGCAGGAGCGGCTGGAGCTGCTAGTCCTTGGGCTTCAGGAAGGACAGGAGGAAATTCTCCTCCTTCTTCGGGCCGTGCTTCAGCTCGGCCACCACCACCATCTTCTTCACCTCGCCCCGTTTGAAGGCGGCGAGGAACTTGTCGTAGTCCTTGACCGACACGCAGCCGTTGGAATCTCCACGCGGGCCAAGGAGATAGGGGTGGGCGAGGATGCCGGCGCGGCCGTACATCCGCCCGGTTCCGATGGGGTTCAGGCGCACCGCCTCGATGCCGTGGAACAGGGATTCGCGCATGGTCAGCTGGTAGGTGTTGGGCGGGGTCGGACCCACCATCCGCTTGTTCACGGCGCGGACGTCGTCGAAGGTATCACCGTAGCCTGAATGGGCCTCCAGCCGATCCCCATTCGGCATGTAAACGACCTTGGCCTTGATATCGTAGATGGCATAGCCGCTGCCGGGCGTGGGCAGCGCCGGCTCATCTTCGGAGAGCGTCGGCGTTTCCGGCGCAGGGGCCTGGCTGCCGGGAACCGCGGAGGGCGTGTCGGTGAGGGAGGCGTCAGGCAGGGACGCGTAGGCGAGGCGCTGGTTCGGCATGGCCGGCTTGCGCAGGGGGAGGGGGACCCCGCCCTGGTCGAACTGCTCCAGCGCCTTGATTCCGTCGGCCGCCGCAATCTGGTTTCGGTTCAGCGGATTGGCCATCGGCAGGGGCACGACCCGGCCGGTGAGGCGCGCGGAATTGTCGGAAGGCTCTGCTGTGGCGGCAAAGGACCGGCCGTCGATGGCCACGTTGGTCAGGTAGATGCTGCCGGCATCGACGCCCAGCGAACCGGAGCCAACGACAAGGGAAATCTCGGTCACGGTCGTTCCGGCGGCGGCCATGCTCAGCGCGCGGACTGCCGGGCGCTCGGAAACCTGGGGCGGCGGCGCGGAGACGCCGAAGGCGAACGAGCCCTGCGAGTACCAGACGGCCCCCGCGGCAACCAGCAGGCCGGCAACGATGCCGGTGCCGATGCCCACGAGTGTTCCGCGACGGGACATGCCTTCGGAACGGGAATCGTCGGCACGGGAATCGTCGGCACGGGGATCGGCGGCATGGGGGTCGTAGTCGGAGGCGTCGATCTCCTCCTCATGGACGTGGGGTGTCCAGTGCCAGTCGGCCCGGTCGTGCCAGTCGGCGTGGGGATCGGCGTCGTCCCGGTCCCATTCAGCGTGGTCGCGCCAGCCCGCATCGTGACCCGCGCGCGCATCCTGCTCGCTCGCGTGGTCCTGCCAAGCTGCGTATTCCTGCCGGTCCGAGTGCCTCATGGTCCCCGCTATCAGCGCTGCCGGTCGGTACCGGCTCCGTTCGTCCATTGCAGGGTCCTTCGGTTTTCGCACCGCACAAGTCCTGTCCGGTTCGGATCATCTCCGACCGACCACCGGCCCTGGACGCTGCGCCCGTGCGGCCCCGCCGCACATTACCGCCAGCCCCTGCAAACCTGCCGAAATTCGGTTTCTTTTCCCTTTACGCCCCTCGCTAGACCAGATCACGACGGCGAGAACAAGGCCGTTCGCACGCAAACTTTACCAAGCGACGGCGGTTTTGGCGAGGGGTTGTGCTGACGTTAGGTCATCCGCGCCGATCTCCGCCAACCCCTTCATCCTTCACGATTCAGCTTGCGCCAGGATGTCCTTCAGCACGGGTGCGACACCGGCACGGAAGGCACGAACCGCGTCACGGACGATGGGATCGAGGTCCTCGGGCGTGGTCGTTCCGTACACATAGCGGCGGATGGCGAGGTAGAAAATGCGCCCGTGGAGGCCCCAGAACAGTTCGGCCTCGCGTTCGCTGACGGGTATCCGACTCGGGGCCGGAAGCTCCAGCTCCGCCCTCAGTT
>JAEWBL010000117.1 GCA_023391175.1 Pseudomonadota bacterium | reverse complement strand
ATGCAGGTCTATACCCCCCCGCTGCGCGACATGCGCTTCGTCCTCCACGAGTTGCACGGCAGCGAGGAGCTGAGCAAGCTCAAGGGGCTGGAGGAGCTTTCGCCCGATCTCATCGATGCGGTGCTGGAGGAGGCGGGCAAGTTCGTCACCGAGGTGCTCGCGCCGCTCAACCAGTCCGGCGACCTCGAGGGCTGCACCTATGAGAACGGCGTGGTGCGCACGCCCAAAGGCTTCAAGGAAGCCTACGCCGCCTTCCGCGAGGGCGGGTGGAACGGCATCGCCTGCGATCCCCAATATGGCGGCCAGGGCCTGCCGGCGAGCGTGAACAAGCTGGTGGAGGAGATGCTCTGCTCGGGCAACCTCGCCTTCGGCATCTGCCCCGGCCTGACACACGGCGCCTATCAGGCGCTGAAGGCCTATGCCTCCGAGGAGCTGAAGGAGCGCTTCCTGCCCAAGATGGTGGATGGCGTGTGGTCCGGCTCCATGTGCCTCACCGAGCCCCAGTGCGGCACGGACCTCGGCCTCGTGCGCACCAAGGCCGAGCCGCAGCCGGATGGGTCCTACAAGGTCACCGGCAACAAGATCTTCATCTCCGCCGGCGAGCAGGACATGACGGAGAACATCGTCCACCTGGTGCTCGCCCGACTGCCGGACGCGCCGAAGGGAATCAAGGGCATCTCCCTGTTCCTGGTGCCGAAGTTCCTGCCGAAGGAGGATGGCTCCGTCGGCCCGCGCAACGGCGTGCTGTGCACCGGCATCGAGCACAAGATGGGCATCCACGGCTCGTCCACCTGCCAGATGTCGTTCGACGAGGCCACCGGGTGGCTGGTGGGCGAGCCCCACAAGGGCATGCGCGCCATGTTCGCCATGATGAATTCGGAGCGCCTCTCGGTGGGCACGCAGGGCCTCGGACTGGGCGAAGCCGCCTATCAGGCCGCCGTCGTCTACGCCAAGGAGCGCCTGCAGGGCCGCGCCCTCTCCGGCGCCAAGCACCCGGACAAGCCGGCCGACCCCATCATCGTCCATCCGGACGTGCGCCGCACGCTGATGACCATGCGCGCCTACAATGAGGGCTGCCGGGCGCTCGCCGGCTGGGTCGCCCGCGCGCTGGACCTGATGGAGCGGGCGGAAGACCCGGAGGAGCGCAAGCGCGCCGAGGACTTCACGGCGCTGATGACGCCCATCGTGAAGGCGCTGTTCACCGACCTCGGCTTCGAGGCCACCTCCATGGGCATGCAGGTCTATGGCGGCCACGGCTACATCCGCGACCACGGCATGGAGCAATATGTGCGCGATGCGCGCATCGCCATGATCTACGAGGGCACCAACGGCGTGCAGGCGCTGGACCTCGTGGGCCGCAAGCTGCCGGCGCACATGGGCCGCTACCTGCGCTCCTTCTTCCATCCCGTGCTGAACTACATGGATGCGAAGCTGGACGATGAGAATCTGGGCTCTCTCATCACGCCCCTGTCCAAGGCGTTCGGCGCGCTCCAGCTCGCCACCGCCCACATCGCCGAAAAGGGGCTGAAGGACCCGGAGGAGGCCGGCGCCGCCGCCACCGAATACCTGCGGCTGTTCGGCCTCGTGGCGCTGGGCTACATGTGGGTACGCATGGCGGAAGTGGCCTATGAGAAGCGCGTCTCCAACCCGGACGACGCGGCCTTCTATGATGCCAAGATCGTCACCGCACGCTTCTTCATGGAGAAGCTCCTGCCGGACGTGGCCGCCCTGTGGGGGTCCATCAAGGCCGGCAAGGGCGCCATGATGGCGCTCGACGAGGCGATGTTCTGATCTTCAGGCGCACGCGCCTCGCCTCTGTTATCTTCACGTCGCCCGCTCTCATCGTCATGCCCCGGCCTTGTGCCGGGCATCCACGTCGGTCCGCCGGATCCCCCCTGTGGATATGGTTCCCGGCCTATCCACGTGGATGGCCGGAACCCGCTTGTTTGCGGGTTCCGTTCGCCGGGGCGGAAGTCGGCAACAGCCGACTTCCGGGACAAGCCCGGCCATGACGCCAGTGATTGGGGCCCAAGACGTTCACCGCGGCCCTGAACTCCCCGAGAGGGTTCGGGCGGCCTCTCACAAGGACAGTCCATGGCCGATCTTTCCTCCCTCGTCGAAGCCATCCGCGAGCGCGCCGATGCCCTGTCGGAGCTTGGCTACAAGGTGCGCTTCGACCTTAGCGACACCGGCGAGGCGATCCTGCTCGACGCCACCGGCGGCGGCGTGGAGGTGGGCGAGGGCACGGGCGAGGCGGATGCAGTGCTGAAGCTCTCCACCGATACGCTGGACAAGCTCATCACCGGCAGAATCGGCCCGATGATGGCCTTCTCAACCGGCCGGCTGAAGGTGGAAGGCTCGCAGGGCGTCGCCCTCAAGCTCGCCGGCCTGCTCGACAAGGACTGAGCCGGGCCGTCCGTCCCGACTTTCCGCCCGCGCGCGTCGCCCTCAGTCGTTCGCCGTCGCGGTGGTCGCGCCACCGGCGGCGAGCGCCTGAATCAGGGTCTGGCGCAGGGCCTTGTCCTCGGCCGCATGGCGCGTGCCGGTGACAGAGAGGTGGTCGCCATCCACATAGAAGAAGCGCGTGCCCTCCCCGGCCGTGCAGCGGTCGTCCCGGCAGAAGATGTCCGCCATGCGGAAGGCCGAAGCGCCGGGATGCCGGCTCGCCGTGGCGGAGATGACGTCGTTGCCGAAGCCCACGATGTCCAGCGCCGCGGCGCGCGGCTGGCTCATGCAGTCTTCGGCGCCGGCCGTCCGGTTGAACTCGTGGGTCGCGACGCAGCCGGCCGGCGCCGGCTTGTATTCCGGCGACTGGCCCAGCACGATCACCTGCGGCCCCATCTGGCGCAGTTCGGCGACGGTGCGCTCCATCATGTGGGCGAACACCTGCTTGCTGGTGGCCCGGTCCCGCGTCAAGCCGCCCGGAATCTCGTTGCTGACGAGGGAGAAGCCGGGGTTTGACCGCGTCGTCCAGATGGACCAGCGGCCCACCAGCACCACTACCTTGGGCTTCACGCGGCGAATCTCGTCCATGACGGCCGCGACATAGCTGGCGCAGACGGCGCCGTTGTTGTGCTCCTGCCGCGCGATCCCCCCGATCAGCGGCGGGCAGCCCGCCATGGTCTGGAGCCGTGCCGTGAGCCCGAGCTTCTCGACGATTTCCGCGAGGCCGAGGAAGGTCGCGCCGGCATGGGAATCGCCCCACACCAGCACGTCGTAGCTGCCCTTCGCCGCCCCCGCGCCGACCGCGCAGGTGGCGATGGGCTGCATCTGGTCGGGCGTCCAGAAGCGGGCGTTGTTGTTGCAGGTACGCTGGAACGGGCTGCGGTCGTCCGCCGCCGCCTCGGCCGCCGCCCCCAGCGGCGAGATGGGGAATACGCCCCGTCCGGCCTTCTGGAGCGCGAGGGCGACGCCCACCGTGAGCAGGATGGCGCAGGCTCCGGCGCCGATGCGCAGCATCCTCCGCCCGCCCAGCGCGCTGCCGCGCCGGAGCGGCGTCTCCACATATTTCAGCGAAAGGCCGGAGATGAGGCCGGCCATCAGGACCAGGATGCCGGACTCGATATAGGTGGAGTGCCGCCCCTTCCAGATGGCGAAAAGCACCAGAATGGGCCAGTGCCACAGATAGAGCGCGTAGGAGATGCGGCCCACATAGACCATGCCCTTCAGGCTGAGCACGCGCGCGACGATGC